>DATMWV010000248.1:0-3068 GCA_035562195.1 Thermoplasmatota archaeon | reverse complement strand
CCTATTTATAGGAGATTTGTATTGTAAAATTGTAGTGGAGGAAAACAAATGGATAAGAAAATTCTGATTGGAGTCAGTATCTGTGTGGTGGTTTTTCTAATTCTTGGTTCGTTGGGTAATGTGGTTGGTCAACAGTCCATGAAATTAGACGCAGTGAATGATTCACCATTATTCAATGCAAGAACACAGAAAGCGACCAATCAACAGCCGAATATCATAATTTCTCATTATCTTGGTATGGATAAAGGAATCTTTATGCAATTCCCAGTCATGGATAAGAGGAATGAGTTTTTCATAAAGATTATTGAAATCATCAACCACATGGATGATAAAACATTTGAACGTTTCATAGAAAAATACATCCAGAAAATGAAACGAGACGATTCGTTTCGAGATACGACCTTAAACGAGTTTTTTCAAGCGTTCTATCAATTACGAACAAATCCTGAAAAATCCATGGATGAAGTTATCTCTGAAAATAATGCTCAAATAGGAGCTCTGATTCTACCCACCTGCTCGCCTGTCACAGTCTGTGGTAACTGGGCGCCTGGATGTTTCTTACAGCAGATTTTAAACAAGATAATTTTATATCTTATCGATATTTTTCAAAGACCAACGATAGCATGGCTTTGTTGGCATAGTAATCAAGTCCCTTGTAATATCATTTAAAAATATGATGGAATAGGTGGGTGATAACAAAGTTTATCACAACCATAATGTTTCGCTATACAGGGAAATCAGAGGCGATCCTTCTTGAAGAAAATGACGTATAAAAACAGCGGTGTTGACATTGAAGAAAAAGAAGAGGCCATCAAACAGCTGTTATCAAGTATTCTTACCAAACGAAAAGGCACCATTGGCAAACCTATGGGAGGACATTATGCGGGGCTTATCGAGTTTGGGGACTATGCCTTGGTTCTCTGCACCGATGGTGTCGGAACAAAGGTCAGGATAGCGGAGGCTATTAAGAAATATGACACGGTCGGCATTGACTGTATCGCGATGAACGTCAATGACGCTTTATGTGTCGGAGCAGAACCACTCGCCTTTGTCGATTATCTTGCCATGGAGGACCCAGACCCAAAGGTCACTAGAGAAATCGGCAAGGGGCTAGAGAAAGGAGCCAAACTGTCCAATATCTCGATTGTCGGTGGGGAGACAGCAGATCTCCCAGAACTGATCAACGGCTTTGACCTTGCTGGAACCTGTCTAGCGTATGTGAAGAAGAACCGTATCATCCTTGGTGAGAAGATCCACCCTGGTGATGCGATCATCGGACTTTCCAGTAGTGGTATTCATTCGAATGGTTATACCCTTGCCCGACGCGTGATCGAGGAAGCAGAATTCTCCTATACCGATGAATTTCCTGATGGGTTGTACCCACGAAAAACCATTGGGGAAATCATGCTCACACCAACCAGGATTTATGTCAAAGAGATCCTTGAGTTATTCAAGAAAATCGATGTCCATGGACTGGCGCATATCACGGGCAGTGGCCTGTGGAACATCCCACGCCTAAAAGAAAAAGTAAAATACGTCATTGAGGACCCTTTGGAACCACAGCCGATTTTCACGTTCCTGCAGGAATATGGGAACATCGATGACTATGAGATGTACCAGATCTTCAACATGGGGATGGGATTGACCGTCATCGTAGAACAAAAGGATGCAGAAGAGACGATAAAGCTTCTAAAGAACTACTCTGATGCGACCGTGAAACGTGTAGGGACTGTCCGGAAAGGAACCGGAGTTGAGGTACCACAACTCAAGTTACGGTACCATTAATATTTTTCTTTGTAGGGTCCTATGAGAATCGGAACTGTGGAGATACCGAACCGTTTTGCACTTGCGCCCCTGGCTGGTATCAACTGTACTGCATTCCGGATGTTATGTAAGGAGAACGGTGCAGGATTGATTTATACCCAGATGATCGATGCTGACCTCATCAGCGGAAAAAAACCTGACGAAGTCAGACAGTTCCTCAACATCCAGGAGATGGAACGACCAGTGACCGTTCAACTCATCGGCAGTGAAAGAAACATCCTTGTAAAAGCAGTAGAAGCAATCGAGCAGTTTGCAGATATCATTGACCTAAACGTCGGATGCATCGAAGAGGATTACCTGCAGAAAGGATCTGGTGCTGCTCTGTTAAAAGATCTTCCAAAACTGGAAAGTATCATCAGAGCGATGGTGGATGCAACAGAAAAACCGGTGAGTGCAAAGATTCGTATCGGCTGGGACAACCAGCATATCAACGGTGTCGCTGTCGCACAGCTAGTTGAAAACGCAGGAGTCTTTGCCCTCTGTGTCCATGGTCGCACCGCAGACCAAGGCTACGCAGGAAAAGTCAACTGGACGATCATGAAACAGATCAAACAAAAACTCAAGATCCCTGTGATCGCCAACGGTGACGTCACATCATATTACGATGGTCTTTCGTTACTCCAAAAAACCGGCTGTGACCTGGTGATGATAGGACGCCAGGCGCAACACTGCCCCTGGGTGTTCCAGGATAAACCAGTTGATATCAAACAGCAGATTCTCCGGTTCATCGAATTGTACGAACAATATGAGAACAGACAAGAACCAGTCGAAGTCGCAGATCATGTGTACTGGATGCTGCGAGACTTTGAAACATCTGAAGATACAAAAAAAGTGCATTTAATTCAAACAATCCCGCGGATCATACGATACGTGAACCGTTTATCACAAGATGAAGAACATACAACACACCAACGATGAGAAGTTGATGGAGCAGATAGATGATTAGCGAGTGTCTGCCTAAAAAACACAATCCTCGACTCAGAATGAACTGCGAATGATCACTCAGTGATACTTTTCTTGTACTGTTTTGATAGAAACTATTCCCAAGAAAAATCCCGATTAACACGACACCAAACCAGGGGAGTAAAGGAAAATAATCAAGGGTGTAAAAACCAGAAGGAACAAAACCAAGCCACAGCAACCAAGGAAAATCTACCAGTACTGCAACTCGGAGAGTTATACCAAATATGATACAAAAAATTCCAAGAATCAGTGGGAAGATTCGAAACCGAATCAAAGGATAC
>DATMWV010000247.1:0-2287 GCA_035562195.1 Thermoplasmatota archaeon | reverse complement strand
GAACTGCAATCCCGTGGATACACTCCCGCCCCCGACATTAAACTTTGAATTATAACAGATATAACATTATCATTTTTACCAGTAAATACAAGTCACCCCCCGTTATCTAAAACTGTTGACAAGATCACGGAGGATAACATAAAAACCCCACAGGATCAATTAACAATCATGACTAAAGCCAATAAAAGACTACACCACTGATTTCATCTCCACATTCGAATAACCCAAAGGTTGCTGTTCAAACAGCATCCCATATTTATTCAGGGTTTGAATGATACACTCGTACAGATTAATCGCTTCGATACAATGAAGCCTCCAACGTTCATTATTCGACAGCTGATTATCTCCATCTGCGGCTGAAAAAGTAGTTCGTACATCATCTCTTTGCATCGGTGTATCCCAAATCTCCCGTATCACAGGTTCATACTGCTCATGAAAATATCGATCCACATCAGAACGAATCAACGCCTCCCCATAATCAACAAGACTATGGTAGAGACTGCCCACCATATAACAAACAGTGCGATCGCCTACCACAAGATCCACACGTTCTCCGCTTGATTCCTGGATGGCTCGCTGACCGATCGCCCGTCGACAATCATCGATCCCTTTCAGCCAGATCTGACGGATGGAGACAAACTCAGAGGGTATCTCCTTTGCTTCTATCATTCCAACGCCGCCTTGGAGGAAAACTCATAGGTTCCCTGCTGTGACCGTTTCACGGATTCAGCGCTGATATGGATCGCCTCAGCACTCGCCAGAGGAAACAAATACAATACCTTCTCATAGACGAAACGCCAGAGTTCACCAATGGAGATGATACACTCAACTGTCTCAGGTCGTGTTGTTCTCAGGGATACTTTGTTGGTTGTCAGATCTGCCATCTGAAGCGCCATGGACTGGACACTTGCGTACGTAAACCATCCTTTCTTGATGACCAGATGCACAGGCTCTAATGTGCCCTTCGAGAGTAATGCTTTCGGCAGCATCTCAAAAAAACGTTGCTTCTCCTGGCGGGTCAACGGTCTGTCCTCCTGAATGAGTTGTTGCAGGAGACAGCGAAGTTTCTCCTGGTATGAGAGACAGTCTTGTAACGTCATCCTGACCTGCTGTTCGTTCTTTTCCCTATTTGCCATCGATTCTCGCCTCCCATTGCAATCCAGGGATTGGTTTATAGATATCTTTGAAACGGGTTCGGCCGAACTTCCCGGAATACTCTAAATAGGCCTCATTGCCATGAAAAGAGTCCTCCTCCAAATTATCAATGGCCACCTGGGTGATCCGACTGATTGTGTCAGCACGGGCACCCGGCATGTACACTTTCACCATCACCTTGGTCCGTACCCTATGATCGATATCGCTGACTGATTGCGTGTTCATGTGCACATTCATCATGCATTTCCTGACCTCTTTCAGATCCATGCTGAACTCCCCGATCCGATGCCACAGCTTCCCACAGGTAAATGATGGGCAGATCTCAGAGATTTCATCGATGTAGATATGACACCATTCCCCGACACTTCGCAGGTGATGCAAAAACTCCATCCATTTGAACCGATCACCAAAAAACACCGCGTTACACACCCCGGGTAACGCCTTATCATACAAGTCATTGTAATCACTGAAAAAGGTCACAGGCAACTCGATCCGTGTGAGTTTGTTACCGCGATCATAAAACCTCACCCCGGAATCCTGTTTCACCATGATATGAAAACGTTCCTTGCCTATCTTCACGAACTGCAAAGGCGCATTATAACAACTAGACCAGAAAATCTTCTCATCCGGGTACTGCTTCATCGTGTAATCCATGAACGATAAGAGCACACTTGTCTTCCCACTCCCTTGTGATCCTGTGATTTCGGTAAACACGCCTCCGACATCAACATCATGGACATGGATTCTTTTCAGGATCCGTTCAGCAACGATCTCACTTTTTGTTAACACAACAGCTTCTCGTTCTTCTTCAACATTTTCATTATCCATATATATCATCTCGGAACTTCTGAAAGAAGTAAGGAATTATTTGTACGGCCGGGGGTGTGTATATATATAGATACGGACGCAGCACATGAGAAAAGAAGTGTATCAAAAAAAAAAAGAAAGAAGAAGAGAGTTAGAGAGAGGTGTTGAAAAATCAAAAAGGTTGTTTCTGGGCATTTTTTCGAAAATTTCAACAGGAGAGAATCGGTATGGTCCCCGACAGGAGCATGCTATTTATTATCATGGTTAATTTTTAGAAGAAAAATTTTAATTGATTTTCATGTCCAGGTGTTCAAATCCCTTCCCC
>DATMWV010000246.1:0-4093 GCA_035562195.1 Thermoplasmatota archaeon | reverse complement strand
ATCATGAATAAAATTTTACTAATATCAATGATAGGAATGTTACTTTTGGGTGGAGTTGGTATTAGTGCAAGAACCACAATTGAAATTCCAACTGATAACCATGCGCCAAATGCACCAACCATCGATGGCCCAAGACGTGTGATGGTAGGGGTTCTACATACATGGAGTTTTAATTCAACTGATCCCGATGGAGATAATATTACCTACTACGTAGACTGGGGTGATGAATGTGGTGGTGCTCAATGGTATGGGCCATATCCATCTAGTGAAAAGGTTGAGATAGGCCACACGTACACTTCAAAAAATATATTACTTATCAATTCACTATCAGTGGATGAAAACGGTGCTGAAAGTAATAGGACGTATTTTGAGGTTACAATATCAAAAAGCAGTTCGATTGATTTTATTTTTATACCTTTGTTAGAGCGATTCCCACACGCATTCCCGATTCTCCGATATCTCCGGGATCTCAACTGATTGTCAATCCCGGTCATGAACAACATTCATTACTTCATTTTTTTTTCCATGAAGATGATTACACTATTGCAATGAAGGAAATGTGTTGTGTATCCTAAGGAGATTTGTACCTTTTAGGGAAATGCTTCAGGACGCTCTTCAACCATTTTCTGTCATTGGAATCCATTCGCACGAGATACAAGAACAATGCTTCTTCGTATCAAATTTTTTTTTTTAAAAGATTCAAGTGTATTGAATACTCGAGGAGGAGAATTATCTCTTGTAATCGAGCCCAAAGTCAAATAATTCATGGCAACTTGAACAGATGAGAAGCCATCTCACTCGGTTTCCATCTTTCTTGAACATGTTGTGGAAACCGTCTTTATACCCGCACATCGGGCAGACACGGATCTCATCAAGAAACTCGTACTGGTGAACTTTTTCTATCATGATATCGCCATGTTAATCTGCATAATTAATCCTTTCGACCCATGCGAAAAATTATTAGCAATACAGAGATGTAAGGAGATGGAGTGATACAAAATGCCACTGACCAAACCGCAGATAAAAGAACTTCTCAAGCCAGGAAAGCACGTTTCCTGCGAAGGAACAGACATTGAGATTTGCGTAAAGATCATCGCTGTCGCAGACCTTCCAACCAGCCATGGGAAATTCCAGATAGTCGCCTTCATGAACAGTGAGGATCAGAAAGACCATGTCGCGCTCGTGAAGGGGGATGTCGTTGGAAAGTCGGACGTACCTGTACGGCTCCACTCTGAATGCCTGACAGGAGACACATTCAGCTCACTGAGATGCGACTGTCATGACCAGCTTGTCATTTCATTGGAGAAGCTAGCTTCGTATACCAACGGAGTGCTCCTCTATATGCGGCAGGAGGGCCGCGGCATCGGTCTGACAAACAAAATCCGTGCGTATCAGCTCCAGGACTTCGGGTTCGACACCTTTGAGGCAAACAAGGCACTCGGCTTCGAAGACGACGAGCGGGACTACAGGGTCGCCGCCCATATGCTGATGGCACTGAACGTCCGTTCAGTACGGCTGCTGACGAACAATCCGACAAAAATAAACGACCTCAAGCGCCATGGTGTTCAAGTGACAGGAAGAGAACCAATACTGGTCGCCCCTAATAAGTACAATAAAAAATACTTGAAGTCCAAGTACGAGAAGTCATGCCACATGCTCGACGACCTCTTCGCAAGAGATGATGAAAAGACGAAAGAGACGAAGATGTCAGGGCGGAAAAAACATTGAGGTTGTTTTTTTTTTTCATATCAAACCATTAGGTTTTTACACAAAGACCATATTCTCCTGTTACGATAGATAAGGAGTACGGTGAGAATCATCTTTGAGGATCTTGTCATACCTTTTCTTGCAATAGCGATTGCTGAACTGGGGGATAAAACACAGGTTTCTATCCTGTTGCTCTCATCAAGGACGAAACAATATGCGTACATCTTTTTCGGCGTCTTTTTCGCGTTTCTCATCGTCGATGGTATCGCAATCGTACTGGGAAATCTGATTACAACGGTCGTTGATATCACGATTTTGAAACCACTATCAGGAATTGTTTTCATCATCTTCGGAGTGTATATGCTCCTGAATAAAAAGGAAGAAAAAGAAGAGAAAAAATTTGATAAAAACATCTTTCTGTCCGCATTCCTGATGATCTTCCTCACGGAGTGGGGTGATAAGACACAGGTCGCAGCAGCACTCTTTGCCACACAATACAATGCGGCATTCGTGCTTCTCGGAACGATGCTTGCGTTATGCCTGCTTTCGCTCCTGGCGATCTTTTTTGGAAAGATCTTAAGTGCACGATTAAACCCAAAGCTATTGAAAAAGGTCGCAGGAATTGTCTTTATCATCCTTGGGATCACGTGTTTTATTTTTTAAGCAATTCCTTAACTAATTCTGATGTCTTTTACTATAATCCTGAGGTCTGCCCGGGGTTCTAACTCAATGTTTTTTCTCGTTAACGTAAGCAATTCCTGGGAAAACAAAGGAACCACCATGACATCATCAACTAGTGCGATGGAAAAACCCTGCTGTAACAGGTGTAATCGCATCTCAGGGTTCATTTCCTGAGAGGCAGCTTCTCCCAATCGGTCCACCTCTAGATTCGAATAAAATCCACTGTTGTACATTCCTTCATATTCACCGACTGAGCGTATGAACAGATCATAGAACCACCCACCATCCACTGATATCATTCCATATCCAACCAAATACATCGATGTATTTCTCTCTGATACGACCTTTTTGTCGAACTCATCCATGGAGAGATTATTCATCGTGACATGAATACCAACCTTGGAAAGCTGCTGGGTAATCAGATTACAATTTTCTGCATTATACGGAAAACCTTCTGTAATACAATCCAGGACAATGCTCAATCCTTGTTTATAGCCTGCTTCTTCTAAGAGCTGCCTTGAAGAGGAGAGGTTATATGGCAATCGGATTATCTCTGGGTTATACCCGAAGATATAGGAAGTAACAAGTTGAGATTCCGGTTGTGCAAACCCTTTAAACGGGCCGTTGATCAATGGGTTGATGTCGATAGCTTGATAGATTGCTTTTCGAACACGGACATCAGCGGTAGGGTTTTTGCCGTCGGGAAACCCACAACTTCCATTTTCTCTCATATCAAAACCAATGAAATAGATAGATAATGGCGGGAATTTTACGACAGTGATGTTTTCGTCTTGCATGATTTGGTCAATCGAGTCATCAATATTGTATTCTGCAATATCAACGGCGCCTGAGCGCAATGCGTTCAATCGTTCCTCAGTATCGTCCATTGCTTTGAAGATGACTGTTTTAATCTCAGGTTTTTCTCCCCAATATCCATCAAACCGCTCCAATGTAGTATAGGTATCAATCTCATAGTCTGCGAGACGATACGGTCCTGTACCTATCAATTGTGGTCCGTCAGGTTGTTCGGCATTGTTTTTGCAGTAGATGATAGCAGTATGGGCTAGACGTGAGAGAAGATTAGGTGTTGGCTCATAGGTTTTGAATTCTATCGTATAATTATCCAGGATAAGAATTTCTCTGATAATTGTTTCAAAACGCCTGGTGGAATTCTCAAGGGAGAATTTGACGTCCTCTGCAGTGAAATTGTTCCCATCATGGAACTTCACCCCGGGGCGGAGAGAAAAACGCCAGGTGAGATTATCAGGGTTATTCCATGAGACTGCTAAGGAGGGGATGATGCGGAAATCTTCATCAAAATCGACTAGCCCATTGAAAACATTCGGGATGATTGTCCAGAAGTTATCATTCGTGACATCCAGTGGATAGATGCTTTCGGGTGTTAGCACTGCCCAAATTAGAGTATCCTTTTTTGAATTGTTATCGTCGTTTGATGGAGTGATACATCCTGAGCAAACTACCAATAGTATGATGAGAAAGATGAAGAGTATTTTTTTATTTGATGGATTCATTGACATATGCTTCCGACATCGATTTTGAACTTTTTATCTCCATTCAATTGTAAAAGAACAGAGAGTGAGCATTTCAATGTATTCGTTTCACTGGTTTATGTTTCAAATATTTCTGATTTTGAATGGTCAAAAATCATTTGTTGAAAATATAATGATTTAAGAATGCATAGAAT
>DATMWV010000245.1:0-8559 GCA_035562195.1 Thermoplasmatota archaeon | reverse complement strand
ATCCTGGTGTTATCTGAGCAGCTATTTGTATTTTAGTTAAGTCCAGATTGACGTTTGTCAAAGGAGGAGAATTAAAGGTTATTGTGACTTGGTTGGATGTTTTTGTAATAGTGTAATCAGTGTTCTTTATGAGGTTTGCATCAGATAATGTTGTATTTAAGAAGGTGTACCAGATTGAAGAAAACGGGGTGATGATCACAAAGGTTTTTAGTGAGGTGATTGTCGTGTTTGTTGCTGACATATACTCTGTCCTTACTGGGTATGTTCCATACCCGCTTATAGATGTTTTTTCGTCATTCGGGACAAGATCAATACAGGTCAATGAGAGGTTTGCGATGCGAGTGGAAGCATTATAGAGTACTGAAAATTCTGGTTTGATAATAAACACAGCTCCTTCCGTCTGATTCAGCACGACACCTCCGATCTCGTAGTTATAGATCTGGTTGAGGAAATAGGCATTTTCCGATGAATAGCGAAGGATCCCATAATTGTCTTCATAGGTATCCCCTGCGGTTCGAACGAATCGATACGCCCATCCGTTCGATATTAATGCAAGCCTGCCAAACGCTTTATTTGACATGAAAAATCCAAGCTCTCTACTCCCCAAAGTGATGGAGGTTGCTACTGGAACGTTTTCTTTCAGAGCGATTTGGGTATCAATCGTGAATTTGATATTTGAAAACTGGTCTGCGACAACACCCATATGTTCCGCTTCTCGGGATTCCATCCATTTTGGAATATAGATGGTTTGAACAATTGAAATCACTGCTAGAACCAGTCCAACGATCATGACTGCGACAACGATACCAGCTACTGCTTCATCTTTTTTTCTTAAACTTTTTATTATTTTTCGCATAGGTTTCACTCTATCAATTCTCTTTTTCTTATGATGGACGATAATAATTGTAATTTTGTGTTATTCGTGCGGGGATAAGCACGGCAGCATAAAGGGAAAATTCATCACAATAACTGTTGTATGGCCCAAAGTAGAGTTTGTTTGTGGTGACTTTTATTGGTTTTGAGCCAAGCGCAAGTGAGTTGTTAAGGATGCCATTCAGATAGAGGTTCATCGTTGTTTTATCGTAGGTGCCAACAACATAATTCCAGTTGTTTACCAGATTCGCTGAGAGGGTAAATTTGGCGTTACTTGAATCGGTAAACGTCACAAACACCTTTGTTTTATTCGCACTTATCAGATAGGAATCTTGTTTTGAAACTATCGTCTGGTTTGTTCCACTTAAAGGTATCCGAACGATGCATTGATATAAATCATAATTTTTCCCACCATAGATAGCGATATAACTGTCATTGACAAAGGGTATTATCTTCATGTCATAGCTCGTTATCCTTGGGCTTGTTGAAATTTGAATGGCACCATCGACGGTATCGATGATGTCACCATTTTCACCGATCCGTAAGGTGGTGATATAGCTATTATAGACATAATTATTCCATGGATCAGGGAGGTCTTTTGAGATGATGGCGTAGACGCGATTGTCTATATGCAATATTTCTGGTTGTTGAGGCATATAATTATCAGTATAATATACCCTGATAAATTGAAGGTAATCAATCCAAGATTTTGTGATAATGCCATTATCTGCTATTTTTAAGGTGGTAACGTATGCATAGTACCAATTACCCCCATTATTATAAGAATAGACAAAAGCAAAGATGTTGTCATCCACATTTATGATAGAAGGATGATAGCAGTTAGGTGTAAACTGCCACAGATCGATGATGCTTTTTTTAATGGTCCCGTTGTTTCCATAGATTTTTAGGGTCGCTAACCGCCCGTAGGTACTAGACGTAAGAGAGTCACGATAGATAATTCCATAGATATCACCACTGATAGAAACCATGGAGGGTTCACGGCAGCGTAATGCCTCAAAAAGATAGGAGTCTACGACGCCGAAAATATGTCCGTTGTCACCGATCTTTATAGTTGCTATCTTTCCCTGGGATGAACTATAGAGTTGATAGATAAGTGCGTAGAAGCTATTTGTTTTGTTTATAGGGGTAAAAAAGAAGGGTGTGTTCATGACGTCATTATCAAAAGTATATCGTTCAATAAGAGAGATTTTTCCCGTCGCATTGACTCGTATGGTGACGATCCTGCCATGATGAAACGAAGGAAGGGTCATAAAATGACAATACGCTATCGCATACACATCATTCTTGATTGGGATGATCGTTGGCGCGTAGGATGCATTAAAAGTCCCATTTGATGAGGTGTAGCCAAGCTCGATGATCATCGAATCTGTAAACGTTTGTGCTATGGTTTTTGTCGCAGTGTTTGTTTTCACTGTTTTTATCATTAGCTGGGCGTTGATACCTCTATAGACATCTATGACATATTGATTGTCTGAGGTGAGAACCTCATCTTCTACATAGCATTTCAGGCCACCGATTTCCTGCATATCATAAATAGGGTTATTGTGGATGTGCCCATCGTTTCCTATCTCGATTGTTTTAAGGATACCATCAGAATATTCACTGCGATAGACAATCCCATAGATATCATTATCAATAGGGATGAAATAGGATACGGAACACAAGAAGGGTTCAAAGATCACATCTTTTTTTGATAGCGACACAATGTTTCCGTTGTCTTGAATTTTTATTGTGACTATTCGTCCCCACAGATTCGTAGTACCAGAATCGATACTATAGGAGATACCAAAAAAGTCATTCACTCCAGATAAGGCGAGAATATGTGGTGAACGAACAGTCATGTTCGCGATAAAATCAATTGAAATTTGATTAATAGCACCTGCGAGTGGAGGAATGGTTCGACTCAGTGTGATAGAACCATCGGGAAGTATTTCAATTGTTTTTAAGACACATGATTGTCTTAAGATAGGCCCTGCGTACACAAGAGCATAGACATTATCATGGACATGGATGATCTCTGGATTACCACCATCATCATCATCATACCACACGTGATATGATATATCTGATAACAATCCGGTATTGGTGATTTTTACAGTACGAAGTCCTCCATCATCCCCGATACAATTATAGACGATGACATAGTTATCAAGACTATCAACGATCTTGATGATTTCCGGCTCGATCATGATATCCCCAAAAAGCAATTTAGTGCTCACCCCCGAAATTGCTCCAACAATAGAGATATCCAAGGACATCAATACTCCAGTATTCGCAGCAGTGATTGAATACACGATGGCATACGTGTTAATATCTATTTTAATAATATCAGGATGCGCTGAAATATTCGTATCAAGAACGCGCGTACCAAGAGGAATTTTATTGATACGTCCATCATCATAAATTTGTACTGCTTTGAGGTATAATTGGTTTCCGGAACTTGGTCTTGTATAGACAATAGCATAGATTCCATTGATTCCGCTTACTTGAATGATTTTTGGATTTTTGCAGGAGGAATCAAAATTAAAAAGATCAAGAATACATGATGATGTCGATATGTTCTCATAAATATCTCCTGTATCACTGATATTTATAGTTGAAAGGAAACCTAACGAATTTTCATTTGTTGACACGAGAGCATAGATGTTTCCGTTGACTTGAAGAAGACATGGATCAACACATCCTAAGGTATAGTTCCCGAACTGTGATAATGATTTTTGGACTGGGATCCCGACAAGTGCATCACTGTGCCCAGAACGATTGATCCAGGCTTCAAGGGTGCATTCGTTGGTGACACTTAAGGTATTTGAATTTGGAACTTCGACAAAATCATCAATCCCATCCATATACAGGTTTTTTACAGAATGATTCAACGCTGTACTCATCCTTTGAGGCCCTCGTGGTTCGTTCGGCTTCAAAGCCCCGTCATTTGGTGGATATTGCCCAGATGAATCTAACACCTTTATACCGGTGAGTTCATCGAAATGCCAAATTCCCATCGCATCAATCTGCGTTGTAAAAAGTTTGATTCCCCCAGATTCATTCACCGTAGTATTCCCTGAAGTGTACTGGATCCATGCTTCATACAGATAATTTTTATTTGACGTCAGATTATACAGTGTTAGTATTTGATAACCGGAGAGCGGAGCTGCAGTGATATTGATATAGGAGGTTTTCGTCCAGAGAAGGTCATCAGATCGTTTCCATTGAAACCAGAGTTTCCCGGGTAGATAATTCACCTTAACAAAATTATAAAATAATTTTAACGTCGCACTATGAGGCCATACATCATAGGGGTTTAAAGTCTGAGCATATGGAAAATCACCTTTTGCACCCTCTTGGACAAGACCAGCCATAATCATAGAGTTTGTGTCGGGATTGATGATTTTAATCTGGATTTGTAAACCAAATAAGCTAGGGATAGCAGGAGGGGTAAATATTAACTGTTCACCAATACTCCACATCCCATCACCATTCGTATCAACAATACAATCTGCTGCAGTAACAAAAAAATCTGTTCCACCAATAGTATACACTAATTTCGTGCTCAGCGCTAGAGGAACACCTCCGTTGTTTTGTAAAAACACGTTATTTTCATTTGCCGAGGCAAGAAGTTGCGCGGATGAGGTTTTATATGTTGATGATGGGCCTGTTGCGTTGTTTAATACAAGTAAATACACTACACAAAGAAGCGCAAGACTAATCGATAAAAGTAAAATCGTTGCGATAATTTCTGATACTGCATTGGTATCATGTTTTGTTGAATGAAATCCCCTTCTAATTGAAAGAAGCGATTTATTTTTTTTAGGCATTCTCATGATATCTACCTTTCTTTTCGTCATGACTTTCTAATATTTGGTGTAATGATCATAAATTTCATCGTCTCGGAGATGCATTTTATAGATAGCGAATTCATCATAGATACCGCTAAAGCTACCGAAAATAACAGCATTAGCAGAACTTATTATATTCTCATTACACAGTAACGAGACGTTGGTGAGATTATGAAAGAATTTTATCTGGGCATGGTCATAGGTAAGCACAAGGTAGTTCCACCCCGGTTTAATAGGCAAGGTCAAAGTTTTATCTCCACCTGTCGTCCGTAATGTCGCGACAAAAACTGTTTGATTTCCCTTAATCGAATAGGAGCCTGATTTTGAAATGATATTTTTCAAGGTTGCACTTGAGTCAGTCATAGTGATTTTCACTGTCTCAATATACCCATCATCATAATCCCCCTGATAACAAACACCGATGAGATCATTCGTTATATTCAAATAACACGGTAAAAGATTCGTCGCAGTTTTTAACGCTAATTGAAAATCAAACATGACATTACTCACCGTCCGATAAATTGCGCCATTTGGTGAAATACAGAATGTGCCAATGTATCCTCTAGCTGTCGACCCGGAGGGAATCGTATAAATCAATGCATAGACATCTTTGTAGATACGATCAAGGAATTGACAATGTGCGATATCGTAATTGCTATTCACGGTTGAATACGTCACTGCATCGACTTTTCTTATGACGGTTCCATTCGTTGAAATACTTATGGTGAGGAGATTGCCTGAGATTTGATAGGGGCTTACCCAGACAGATTTCGAATATGCCAATGCATAGGTTGTATTCTCAAGGTGGATAATATCAGGCCTGCTACAACCATAGGCGTCGAAGATATAGGTCGTAAATGGAGTTGGATTAATAGTCCCAGTATCATTTATTTGAATGGTCATGATGACACCAGAACCGCGATGTTGGCCAGGGATAAAATAATCATAGCCATATACGAATGCAAACAGGTGATTGCTTGCTTCTATTGGGATGATATCTGAATATTCGTCATAACCGTAGACTGATGAGAAATAAGAATTCATAGTATAGGTGGCGATAACTGTGATGTTACCCGTTGGTAAAATCTTTATTGTACTTAAAAAATCACTTTTACTCGCATAGTTTGTTGAGTGATACGAGACTGCGAAAATATCATCTTTTATTCGTATGACCGTTGGTGAACAGAAATTTGAATACCCGGCTTTTGTGATGTTATACGAACAGAGGACATAATCTTTTATTGTTCCGTTATTCGCTATTTCAACTGTTTTTAAGGTAATTCCTGGAGTCCCATAATTATCGAAGGCAATCAGATAGAGATTATCAATAGTGTAATAAATTTTTATTGTTGAACCAGGTGTCACCTCAGGCATCGGTATATCTAAGGTGTCAATAAAACTGGTATTTATTTTTCCAATATTAGAGATACGAATGGTGTGAAGAGAGATACTACCAATCATTACTTTTCTGCTGACTACCGCATAGATATCATTGGAAACATGAACGATGTCAGGTGCATAGAAATTGACTGGGCCTAAGAGTACAGTGTCATAGATTTTTTTCAATATGGAACCATTATCAGCGATTTTAATTGTTAATAAAACCCCATTATTTGTATCAGAACTGATAGTTTTTGGGTAGACGACTGCAAAGGTCTTAATAAATGGATCAAGGCTTGGATTTACCCTGATGATCTTCGGAGAGTTGATTGTATAAGATGATGCTGGTTGATAAGCATATTTCCATAGCGCATCATTTGTATGGTTGGTAATTAGACCCGCGTTTGATATTTCTAAAGTTTTTACCTCAGCACGAGTGCTAATACGATAGGAGACCGCGAAGATATTTCCATCGATTTGAATGATTTCAGGGTTCGAAAATTGCGTCCAGTCTGCAGGTGGCAGCAGTGTTGAATACGCCACGGTATCTTCAAATGTTGCTGTATCAGAGATTACTAACGTTATTATTGCTCCGCCACGCATAATCGTTCCTGCTTTATCCCCATAAAAAACAGCATATATCTTATCATAGACATGGGTGATTCGAAGAGGAAGATCAGAAATATTATTATTATCAAATTTATAAATAACACTGTCAACAAAGATAACAAAGCCATTCTTGATCTCAAGCGCTCTGAGAGAACCATCGGTATCAGAATCTCGGAACACAACAGAATAATAGTCTCCATTCACATGAATAATATCCAGGTACTGCATGATGCCTGCAGGGTTTGCTCCACCTCCAAAATTATAATATGCTTTTTGAGCGGTAATTTCTCCTGCAGTAGTTACTCTAGCAATTTGGAGTCTACCTATATACCGGTTCGCAGCTAAATAATACTCATAGGATGAGTATACGATACCATAAAAATCATTATCAGTATAGACAATATCAGGATAAAATGAATTAATGGAGTCTAACACTTTTTTATCAATAAATGGTTTGGTTATTTTTCCATCAGATGCGATTTTAATCGTCGCCATATACAAATAATAACTTGGTGCTACTCCAGGTCCTCGATAGACAATCGTATAGATATCAGAACTTCCTTCCACTTTGATTATCCGGGGTGTTTCACATCGTGTGCTTTCAAATTGATAGATATCCAAGACACTCGTTGTGGCGTTCTCAGTAATGTTACCATTATCGGAGACTTCGACGGTGATTACAAACCCACCATACACTGAATTTCTTGAAACAATCGCATATCTGTTGTTTGAAATGTCAATAATATCAGGTTCGTAACAACCGTAGGTTTGCGTCCCATACATCGTACTGTTTATTCGTTGAAGATTTGTCCCTTTCCATTCGTTTTTAAATTCTGGTTTTACCCATCCTTCTATCGCTATCTCATTGATTGGAGAAAGGCTTGCGGCGTGATTGACGACGACATAATCATTATAGCCATCGAAACGTAACGATCGATTATTCACAACGTTATCAGATTGATTAAGCCGTTGTGCTGTCTGCGCGACATCCGCTGGATATAACGTGCCGTTATTCCCATTATTTGATCCATCAATGGCTATCAAGCCTGAGCTTTCATCAAAATGCCACATTCCACTTGAATAGCTCTGCGTACGAAACGTATTGATTGTGCCTGATGATGTCAGTTTCACAGTCGCATTCGTCGAAGAGTTGTATTGAACCCATGCCTGGTAGAAATACTCTGTGTTTTCAAGTAAACCAACAAGATTAAAATTATATGATCCATTGCTATTAAACACCTGAACCCAACCAGTTGAATTCCAAGGAGCACTAGTATTCGCGTTGTACACAGAAGATGAAATATAGGTAAAACATATTTTTCTTGTTCCTATGTAATATCGAAAGTCATAATGCATGTAGATTTTTGCTGTGCTTGTCGTAATAGTATCTGCATGCAACGTAACCGCGATCGGATTGACCGCCTGAGATCCTTCTTGGAGAACACCTCGCATGACAACGGTATTACTCGCAGTATCCGTGATGAGAACATTTATGAGCATGATCGGGAGGTTCGGATCATTATTTACAATAATGATTCTTTCTCCGATATTCCATTGACCATCGATTTTCGATGACGCGTCAAGGAGATCTCCAACGGTCATAGTTACTGGTGTTTCTGCAAACATCACGGTGATTTTTGTATCAAGAGGTAAGGGTCGCCCCCCATAATGGTCAAACACAACGGTATTTCCCTCCACTCGTCCAATGATATTTGTCGATGGTGTTGGATCTGA
The DNA here is from genome assembly GCA_035562195.1 of Thermoplasmatota archaeon. GTDB lineage: Archaea > Thermoplasmatota > E2 > DHVEG-1 > DHVEG-1 > SM1-50. The sequence continues at coordinate 109 of DATMWV010000245.1, read as the reverse complement.
AAAGAATATCGATGGCATAGTAAATGTTACGATCGCTAAGAGTGCGAAAAGCGAAACACCAATGCTGACAAGCAGAAGAGTTCCCACTACTTCAGATGCTCCTCTATTG
>DATMWV010000244.1:0-3445 GCA_035562195.1 Thermoplasmatota archaeon | reverse complement strand
ACGATGATAGGTGAACCGGAATCATAAGGTCCGAGCCATCCAGTGGACGTCCCATCACCCCAGTCGACGAAATATGACACCTGCTGGTCTTCTGGGTCAATCGCTGTAAGAGTATATTCGTATGTTACCCCTGGTTTTCCTTTTGCAGGCCCGGTGATAGTTGGTTTGACTGGTGAGGTGTTATTCGCGATTCCAAGATATGTTCTGAGAAATTCATCCCACTGGGTGTGTATTGCAAAATTTGTTGCTTCATATGGTGAAGGTAATGTTTCGTACCTGAGACTGTCGTTGTAATCCCCAGCCCTGCGCGGGAAGTAAATACTCAACCCGTGAGCAGGATCATCTACCAGATGGACATTGGCGATGACCGCGGTATCCATTGTTGATCTGATATTGTTTCGAATGATGATAAACTCCGGGTCGCTGATCGTGCAGAGATCCAGGAAGTCATAAAAATCAATATAATAATCGATATACCATAGTCTGGCGTAGATGCGGGCGCTTTCAAGGGCGGAGGTGATCTGAGTTTTATACGTAGGAAGGTGCTCGAGGAAAAAGACTGCTAATTCGTTGACATGAGTCCCAAGTTGTATTAGGTAACTCAGATTGGTCGCTGCCATCGTTGTTTTCATTCGACTCTGTGGGTAATCATGTGGAACGAAATAATTCACCATCGCAATTGCGAACTCACGAGGTGTCATGCTCGGGTTACTTTTCAGATCATTAAATCCTGCGACGTACGGCCATTCTCCTACCATTGCACATTCAGGATAGGCGATAAAAAAATTCACACAAGAGTTGATCTGATACGCGACCTCCATGTTCCCTGTCATGCAGGTTTCAATCCCAAGGATATCAAGTTTATTTGTCCCATCGCTGGTGATCTGATTCAGAGCGTCTAGGAGTTCAGGCATGGTGATCATCTGGCCTCTGCCATGGTTATCCCAACAGACTCCCTGCCAACCACTACCTTTATTTGTTGAGATGAACAATGCATAATGACCTGCCACAACCTCGTTTTTCACTTTCGTGACGTATTGGACGATCGTATCAGGATCATCCATACTTGATTCGGATTCCCATGATTGTTGGACAAGAGTTGTCCCGTTGAGATAATACAGCTTGGTATCACCGACCGCGTTTTGATCGATAAGCAGGGCAATAGCTACTTCTTCAGATGCACCCGCCTGTCTGATGTTCTGCAGGACTTGACCTTGGGCTGCAGAAAGGTTGTTGTCCCCGACAAGATACACCATAATCGCCCAGTCGACAGACCTGTCGAGTGGTCTGGCATCGTTATTGGTAATGGTAGCCTGGCCTACACCACTGAGAAATGCAGTGATGAGGATTAAACAACATATTTTTTTTCCAAGATGGTTCTTCTTCATGGTCTTTCCCCTAGTAGTACCTATATTCTCCATATGTCATTTAAGACTTCTTTTGGTTTTTTTGTACAAAAACATATTCCAACGCAAAATTTATTTAAAAAGAAAGAAAGGTGGCATCCCTTCTGCGTCCTTCAAAAAAGCTTGAGAAGATGAAAAGTTATATATGAAACGTTTTCACTTCCGGTGTCGGAAAAACGAAATTTTAGCCCCGTAGTGCAGCGGTTAGCACAAGAGACTCTGGATCTCTAGACACCAGTTCGAATCTGGTCGGGGCTGTCAGTTGAGCGTGAGGTTTATGGAGTCCACGGAACAGATTACCAAGGATTTTATTCGAGAAATCATCGATGAAGACATCAAAACGAACAAATACAACGGCCGGGTCCATACCAGGTTCCCACCAGAGCCAAACGGATACCTTCACATCGGTCATGCGAAATCCATCTGCCTCAACTTCGGGATCGCAGAAAACTACAAAGGCCTCTGCAACCTGCGATTCGATGATACAAACCCTACCAAAGAAGAGGAGGAGTACGTCCAGTCCATCATCGATAACGTCAAATGGCTCGGATTCGACTGGGAGGACCGCTTGTTCTTCGCATCAGATTATTTCACCCAAATGTACGACTATGCGCTACAGTTGGTCAAAGCGGGAAAAGCCTATGTCGATGACCTTCCCGCTGATCAAATCACCGAATACCGAGGGAACCTGACACAACCAGGGAAAAACAGTCCATATCGAGATCGGCCTATTGAAGAGAATCTCGACTTATTCCAGCGGATGAAAGCAGGGGAATTCGCTGATGGTCAAAAAGTGCTACGAGCCAAAATAGACATGGCGCATCCGAACCTGAACATGCGCGACCCGATCATGTACAGGATTCTTCATGCGAACCATCATCGAACCGGTGATGCATGGTGTATATACCCGATGTATGACTGGGCGCATGGATTGGAAGACTCCATTGAAAACATCACCCATTCGATATGTACCCTTGAGTTTGAGAACCATCGACCGCTGTATGATTGGTTCCTAGATGCACTTGGGGTGTATCATCCGCAGCAGATCGAATTTGCCCGTCTGAACCTCACCTACACCGTCATGAGTAAACGGTTATTGCTCCAACTGGTGGAAGGGAACTACGTCTGTGGCTGGGATGACCCTCGTCTGCCGACCATCAGTGGAATGCGTCGTCGCGGGTACTCCCCTTCAGCGATTCGGATGTTCTGTAAACGGATTGGAGTCGCAAAATTCAACAGCATGGTCGATTTCGAGTTCCTTGAGCATAACATCAGGGAGGATCTGAACAAGACCTCACCGCGGTTTATGGGAGTCCTCCATCCACTGAAAGTGATTCTTGAGAACTACCCTGAACATCAGACGGAGGAGCTTGAGGCGGTCAACAACCCTGAGGATCCCACGATGGGTGCTCGAAAGATACCATTCTCAAAAATCCTTTATATCGAACAGGATGACTTCATGGAAAACCCACCGAAGGAATTCTACCGGCTTGCACCAGGTCGGGAGGTACGACTCCGCTACGCGTATTTCATTAAATGCATTGATGTGGTGAAAAAAGACGGAAAACCCGTCGAACTACACTGTACATATGATCCTTCGACAAAAGGGGGATACGCCCCTGATGGTAGAAAAGTTAAATCCACGATCCATTGGGTGTCCGCGCCGCATGCGGTTACCGCAGAAGTACGATTGTACGACCGGCTTTTTACGGTCGCTGACCCGGTGGGTCAGAAAGGAGTGGATTTCAAAGACTTCCTCAACCCGCATTCCTTGGAGATTCTCCGAGACTGTCAAGTAGAACCTGCGATCGCATCCCTGAAACCGTTTGATCGTTTTCAATTTGAACGCCTTGGTTATTTCTGCATTGACCTGACGACCTCACAGAACACATTGGTTCTGAATCGAACCGTTGAGCTGCGTGATTCCTGGGCGAAACTTCAAAAAACCGCGCAGAAGAAATAAATCACTTTCATAGCTTCGAGAATGCATACGCTTAAATAAAATCAAAGATTCCCGGTATGAGCATCTAGCCCCGTGG
>DATMWV010000243.1:0-5577 GCA_035562195.1 Thermoplasmatota archaeon | reverse complement strand
GGTATAGGAATCCTGATTTTCATTTTTAAAGTTGTATCTTCTATGTTTTGTTGAACTGCCACCAGGTCTTCAACTCAACTCCATTGTTCGTTTTCAGGATGTTACCTTCAGGATCTCTAAACGCCGCGTAGACCCGATAGGTCCCTGTCCCGTGTTGGAGATTCAACGCTCTGATCTTGCCGTTGAAAATCGTGTCTAGACCCAGTTGTTTACCGATATTGATTGTTTGCGGTGTGCTTTCGTTCACGGTATCATTATCGAGAACCCATTTCGCCTGTGAGGTGTTGTAGAACTGAACCTGGATGAGGAGATACCCTTTGATGTCTGTCGAACCAGTATTCTTGATCTTCGACTGGTTCCGATAGTTGATCACCAGTTTCGGCTGGCAACCAATACCAGTGAATTCATAGGAATGTACGTTAATATATTCATTGCCTGTTGGTGCCGTTCCACTGATATCTCTGCTGCTTCGTAGGCATAATTTTGTGACTCCGGTTTTATTGATCCAGTTCAGGTTGTTCAATCTTATCGCATTGTACCCGCTTGTGAAACTACCGGTGTTCAATGATCCGCCGTTCCCGGAATAATAGTTCCGATAATAATCACCTGATTGCATCGGGTTATGTGGGTAGGTGGGTTGACCGTTCTGGATGGTGATGTCAAAGTCTGTTGTTGAGTAATCATCCTTCTTGTAGAGGGAGAGTGTTGCATTGTCAAGATACGCATTCGAAGGTAATGCTGAGGTGTTGAAGAAGACGAAGCCTCGATAAATAGTATAAGTGAAAGAGGGTGGCGCCGCGGGATCCTTTTTCTGCCCAATCGAGATATATGACGCAGAATCAGATATCGTACCAGAGGAAGCAGTCCATGCCGTGTTATAGGAACCACTTGTTTTGGAGATAAATCCATCACTTGTAGGAGTGTATACCGTTAATGTCGGATCGATAACAACCGGGAAGGTCATTGCAATCAAATCAGACAGTTTCAGCCCGGAGAGCAGAAACGTGTTCCCATTCAGATGAACGATACGGTAAGTGAGTTTCTGGTTGAATAACTCGTTCTTCAACTCATAAGCATCGCCAAGGGGTAATGCACATTTGAACTGTCCAAGGGCATCTTTAAACTCGACTCCATTATCAGATATAGTGACGTTCCCATCAAGCACTCCTGAACCATTGTAAAGGTTGAGGTTCTGATAGTCCAGTTTGGTGATGAACACGAGATAGGAGCTGGTATCATTCAATCCGTATTGTGATGGTGGGTGGTTCTGCAACACGGTCTTCGTCGCATTACTCATGGTGATTTCTTCTTTCAGACCCGTGTTCCCATAGCTCCAGGTGACATCCGTCCCTGTAAAGACACAGGGGTAGGTGATAGAATAATCATTGGTCTGACCCTGGCTGCTCTGGACATTCTGTAGGTATTGGTATGCCCAGTTGCTCTGCGGATCAACGTATCCGACTCCGACGAGTTTGCTTCTTACTGCATGAATCGATGGATCATCTGACTTATTATACGCGAATGCGACAGGCCAGTCTAGTTGTGCATTGGATTTGAAATATACACCATATAATCCATGGTCGTTCCCGTTACGATAACCATAGACGTATGCTGGATGGTTGGATGCGAGCTGATAGAACGAGTTGTTTATCGGTGTCCAGGTCCCATTCTTCTCTTGGTAGTTCACGGGTCCCTGGTATGTCTCCAGGATGTTTTCACCGGAGGATGCGTTATAATATGTGTTCCAGGTCAGTCCTCTTCCAACCAGGGTGAAGTTCTCTGGTGGATTCGGTGGGTCCGTGATGTTGATGTATTGAGTGCCGCTGTAACTGTTCTTGAGCGTCGCGATGCTGATCGTCGCCTCCGCGGAAACATGGAAATGATGCCCGCTGCTGCTGGCCGTGTTATTAGTATCATCGATCGCCCAGATGGTGTAGTTATACTGGCCGGTCAGCCACGTATCGGTGAACACATATTGATACGTGTCATTCGAGATCAGAGTCATCGAGTGGTTGCTTGAGTTCCCGACACCACCAGGGGGCGTTATCTGAACGGTCACAAGGTCGACGCTGCTTCCGTTATCAACGACATCTGCAGTGATCGTCACGTTATATCCGAATCCGACGGTATGTGGAGAAGCATTGACGTCCGTAATCATTGGAGGTAAAGCATCAATGGTGATGCATCGAGTCTCCGTATTGCTCTGGTTTCCTGTGGTGTCGATCGCATACGCATAATAAGTATATGTTCCATCAGAAAGACTGGTGAAATTACGGTACAACCGGTAGACCCCGTTGTTGTAGGATGCGTTGATCTCCTCCCGGCTTAGCGCCCGGTTGAACAACTGTGGCTCATCAAGAAGGCCATCGAAATAACACCAACTTGACATATGTCCATCATATGCGATCGTGGTGTGTTGTGCGTTGGTGATGTTTTTCCCGGTCATTCCTCCACTATTTACATCTAAAACTCCGTCAACGTAAATATAGCACGCTCCTAAATGTCGTATGTAGGCGATATGATGCCAGGTGTTATCTGTGACATCGATAGTACCCTGTAATGTAACGTTATTTCCTGAGGACTGCGAGACAATGAGATAGGAACGATTCATAACGCCGAACCCGTACCCTTTCCAACTCTCCGACGCCGGGATGTTGGTCAGAATCATCGCTTTCTTCGGATACAAGGTGTTATGGCTTTTCTCCCATACCATGAACGTAAAATCACTCGTGCCGAGGTCCAGACCACTGTTGGTGCCTACATCCAGGTAATCATCAGAGCCGTCAAACTCCAGTCCTTTCCCGTATTTTCCTGTTACGATATTTCTGGTATTCATTCCGTTTTGGAATGTTCCAAAGTTCTCGTAGGTGGAATTATCGTAGACACCTGTGTCGTTGTAGGATTCCATAGGCCAGTATCCTTTGAGACTTTGGCCCCAGTCAATGAACGCGGAGGTGTTCTTTGTATCTTGAACTGTCGTGTTCACCAGGACCCAGTTTTGATTGCAGATGATCTGGTTTGGTGGTGTTGGTGGTGTATCAAAACTGACGAATGGTTGAGGGACGACCGTAAAAGAAAAACCTGTGGTGTTGTTCATGTTACCAGCATGATCGGTGACCCAGATCGTGTAATTGTATTGTCCCGTCTGTTCTGTGTTGTTGAATTTATAGATGAATGAGTAGATCCCTATCTCGGTGTAATTCATTGAATAATTCCCAGTCGTGTTATCTGGGTACATGATGTTCACCTTGACGGAGTCGATATCACTTTGGTTGTCGAAAAACTCAGCATTGATGGTCATGTCGAAACCCTGTGCGACCGTGTTCTTTGTATTGCGAACCGCAAGAATAATCGGTGGCGTGGAATCAACATGGATAATCTGATTCGATACATCAGAATGGTCTTCATTATCCACAACAGTGAGTGTGACATTGTATTCACCATCATTTTGATACGTATGGGTGACATTACGATTATAAGAGATATTCCCGTCTTTGAAGTCCCATGTCCAGTTTTTGATATAATAATCACGATAAACTACGGAGGTATCGTTAAATGAGATCACTGAATTAGATTTTATAGAGGTTTGATTTGTTACATAATTTGAGAGAACGTCTTTTATCTCAATTGTTGTGTTGTAATACTTGACTGTTCTTTCGTCGTCAGTTACTTTTAGTGAAACCGTGTTGGAATCTGGAATATTGTAGGTATGGTTTGTCGTGGAGCTGTTTTCTTCGTAACCGAGTGATGATGAAAATTTCCATTCCCAGGTATACGGTTCTGCCCCTCCTGCAGTATACCCTGTGAATTGAACCGGTTCTCCACAGAGGGATTCTGTTGGTGCAAAAAACCAGCAACCCTCGGATATTCCGACAGTGAACGGATCAGACCAGGGACTACAAAAATCGGGGTGACTCCAGATATCCCGTGCCCTCACACGGATCTGAATATTTCCTGTTTCTCCAAGCCATGAGTGTGCTCCCCAAGCAGTCGCTCCAGATAACCACGATATTAACTGCCAATTGTCATTATTCCCTTCGGTCCATTGCCATTGATAGCGAACACGATCATCGTTTGGGTCTGTGGTGCTTGTTGAATAGAAATGAAGGAGCCAAGGGTCGATATCTGTTGGTCCGTTTGGAGTAGTTGGTTTAATAGGAGCATCATTGGGTGGTGAGAGGAGAATATTATTAACGTAATAAGAATCGTCTGCGTAAATACCCTGATCATAACTATTATCGAGAATATTATCAATTTCACCGGTTGAATTATAGAGATAAACAGAGAGATCATAATATCCAGCAGGAGCTGTTTTTGGTAAAGAAACTGTTAATGTCTGATATGATGTGATTGTGTTGGTGACGACATGAGTTGCATCTTTTGAGTATCGACTTAAAACTGGGTGATCCTGTGAAGTGAGTATCGCCCGTACTTTTACATAATCAGAGGGCATGATAGTATCAATTGCATAGGTAATTCTTACTGCATCGTAATCGTTATTTTCATCATTTGGAGAATCAGTTTTTTGATAGGTGATACTATCGAAATGGCAGTCAGGATCAACAATGAAATATTTTGAGACGTTCCAAATGATATCAACGGTTGCATTAATGTCTTCCCTATCTACTATATTTAGTGTATCCCCTACCGTATGATCGGCTCCTGTTTGATGATACATTGGAAAGCTATCCTTACAAAAATTAATATATTGTAGATCGACTTGTTTAAATGGAATATTATTTCCATCCTTAGTTGTAGTGTATGGAACACAATCTGTAGTACCATTGCTTAAGAGTCCCCCTATAGAAACCTTATAACCTTTGGATTCATATTTTTCGTCATAACCAGAAATCGTAGTTATTTCTTCAACGATTTTTTGAAGATTTTTATCGAAGAGCCGGGGTCTTGTTGTATTGATTCTAAAAGAGGCTGGATGATTATGACCTAATTGATCAAGGTTTATAATGTATTTAGCTTTGCTTAAAACCTCTCTGTTGCTCATATTATAAACATGGCTTATCGAGCCTCTGTCAACATTTTCTTCTCCAGAATGGAAGATGAATCGTGTGTTATATCTTGGTGTGATTTCGTTATCGTTAAGATATTTTAATATCCCTATCATCTGACCGACACCAACAGCATCGTCACACGTCATCTGTCCGTACCACCCATCGTAATGTCCCCCGCTCATGAGAAGCCACTTGTTAGTATTTTTCCCTTGAATGTCACAATAAACATTATAGCTTACAACAGCAGGGTTTTTCCGTTGAGTGAACTCATAATTTAGAGTCACGGGATGCTCTGTATAATAGTTCTCTTGCACCCATTCCCATACATCTTTATTTTGTCCATCTAGGACGACTGATCCGTTTATCGATATTATTGGTTTTTTTAAAAGAGAGTAAGATGCGTCTTCTCCTCTCAAAATTTTATTACTTGCATAGGGGTATTGAAAATGTGTTTGTGGATAAACAGGAGAGCATAGTAAAAACGCGGCAACAGGGAGAATATAATTCCATTTTACTAATTTATCAAATTTGTTTTCTAGCCAGTCTGAGTTTACCAACCAAATTTTTT
>DATMWV010000242.1:0-2335 GCA_035562195.1 Thermoplasmatota archaeon | reverse complement strand
ATTTTAATAATGTACGATAGGAAAATTATATCTATGCTGTCTTCTTATAAGGTATTGGATAATATGAAGCATCACATAAAATATAAAGTGGGTATACTTTTCATTGGTCTTTTATTTTTTGGAACTTGTTTTACGCCTCTTTCATCACCACAAAGTATTGATGAAATTGAAATAAGTTTTTATCCACCGGTTATCATCGGACAAATCTTATTTGCCCCTATGTACTCTTTTACTACTTATCTCATTGACTACACAGGTGCTGTGAACCATACTTGGGAAAGCAATTTTTTCCCAGGGGAGGCAGTCTGTTGGTTAGGCAATGGAACTATTCTTCGTACGATAAAGACGAAAGAATTTGGTCTTGGTGGTTCAGGTGGTGGAATCCAAAAAGTCCTCTGGGATGGTACAATCGCTTGGGATTTCCGATATGATACGAATGGAGACCTCAGTCATCATGATATCAAGGTGTTACCGAATGGGAATGTCTTAATGATCGCCTGGGAGACCAAAACCTCTACTGAGGCTATAGCGTCTGGGCGAGACCCGAATACCGTTATCAGTGATACGTTTATGCCTTCGCATATCATTGAGATCCATCAAACAGGTCCGACGTCTGGTGATATCGTCTGGGAGTGGCATGTCTGGGATCATCTCATTCAGGACTATGATTCATTAAAAGAGAATTACGGTGTAGTTGAACAAAATCCTGGACTGGTTGATATCAACTATGGAGGCGAGCTTGTAAAATCAGATTGGCTGCATACAAACTCTATTGACTATAATGAAGATTTTGATCAAATTCTTCTTAGTATCCGTAATTTCAATGAAATCTGGGTTATTGATCATAGCACAACTATAGCCGAAGCAGCAAGTCATAGCGGTGGAAACAGTGGAAAAGGCGGTGATCTTCTTTATCGCTGGGGAAACCCAGCTGCCTATAAAATAGGGAACAATACTGACCAAAAATTATTCGGTCAACATGATGCAACCTGGATAGATAAGGGATGCCCGGGTGCAGGACATATCCTTGTCTTCAATAATGGTGTAGGTCGCCCAGAGGGTTCATATTCAACAGTAGATGAAATCGCACCCCCTGTTGATGCGGAGGGAACATACTTCCTTGAACATGATTCTGCGTATGGACCCGAGGACCTAGAATGGAGATACATAGGGAATCCACCGTCCAGCTTCTATTCCTATGGAATTTCTGGTGCTGAACGTCTGAAGGATGGTAACACTCTTATCTGCAACGGAGTGGACGGAAGGTTCTTTGAAGTCATACCAGATGGGACAACTGTCTGGCAATATGTGAATCCGTACCCTATACCTCTCTCAAATCAAGTTTTTAAAATCATCTATATACCACCAGAAGAACCATCTGAGGAGGAACCGAATCTTAATTGTAATGGGAGTCTCTCCTGGTCTTCGATACAACCTAAACAAACCGTCGAAGGAACATTCGAGGTACAAAACATTGGTGAACTAAAATCATCGTTGAACTGGGAAATTAATACATCATCTATTTCCTGGGGAACCTGGTCGTTTACACCAGAATATGGTGAAAATCTTACTCCAGAGGATGGACTGATTACAGTGTACGTATCAGTCATCGCACCTGATGAGAAAAATAAGGAATTTACAGGTTACATACGCGTGGGAAATAAAGACAATCCCCAAGATTTTGATATTGTTCCTGTGTATCTTAAAACCCCAAAAAACACTTCTTTCATATTGAAATCGTTAATTCTGTGTCAATTATTCGAGCGATTTCCCAATGTATTTCCGATACTAAGACACCTTATGGGATACTAAATTCCTATCATTTTTTTTAATTCAGATTCGCACAAGAAAAGATGAGTCCTACAATTACGTGAATTTTCAATTTTGGTGATTTTTATCATCCTATAGAGATGTTAGTGAACACTTGTTACCCGTTTCTAACGATATGTTTTGGACGGAATGGAAAGCAAATTAAAACAGAAAAAAGAAAAAATGAAAATACGGTGCCTCAGCTAATCAGCAGAGTCTTTACTTTCAGGATCGGGGAATTTTGCAATCAACGGGATTTCAAAGGTATAGAGACAGTCGGAACATTGCCAGGTTGGATGTTCGTTTTCTGTTTGGTTAATAAAAGTAGATTGACATCTTGGGCATACTTCAAAGGTGATTTTTTGCAGATTCATTCGTTCAACACCGATTTTTATAATATCCATAATTCATATAAAGGCTTCTCTTCAGATGATTAACAGTAAAAAAAAGGAAAATCAAAAAATGGATTTATAAAAACGAAGAATAATGATCAAATGACCAGCTATCGTATCAAATATCCGATCTT
>DATMWV010000241.1:0-2024 GCA_035562195.1 Thermoplasmatota archaeon | reverse complement strand
TTTGTTTTCCTCCACTACAATTTTACAATAAAAATCTCCTATAAATAGGTTATTTCCTTACGTTTTACTCAGAGAATTGAGTCAGAAGATACGTTTCTGATCCCTTGACTCGAGATAAACTTATGTATCCAGATGAGAATGCCTCCCTCGTGAAACGATTAACCGATCTTGGAGAACGTGCAGCGATCCAACGGATCGAAGCGTTACTTACCAAAGGAAAACAGAGTATTGGAATCGGGGATGATTGTGCTGCGATTGACATGGGAAACAAGTATCTGTTGGTCACCACCGATATGATGTCTCAACGGACCCACATCCCCCAGGGGATGACCGCTTATCAGATGGGATGGTTCCTTGTTGCTATCAACCTTTCCGATATCGCAGCAAAAGGCGGGACCCCGCTTGGTCTTGTCTGTTCATTTGGGCTTCCGAAAAACACATCAGAGATGTTTCTTAAGGAGTTAACGAAGGGCGCGGATGCATGCGCGGTTCGTTTTGGGACGACGATTATCGGAGGCGACACGAAAGAAACAACAGAGATAACCTTGTGTGGGACTGCGTTTGGTACAATGAAAAAAAACGAGTTTATGTCTCGAATTGGCACTCGTCCTGATGATGTTGTCGCGGTGACAGGCACGTTAGGAAAAGCTGGCGCGGGATATTACGCGTTAAAACGAAATAAAAAAGAAAGAAAACTCTCCAAGGCACTGTTAGAACCTCAGCCAAGATTGAACGAAGGTAGACTATTGGCACAACTTCACTCGGTTACATCATCTATGGATCTATCTGATGGATTATCTGCATCTTTGTATCAGTTGCAGGAGATAAACGCTGTCGGATTTGAGATAAACAAACACGCTCTCCCATTAGCCACTGGTTTGAATCTACGCTTTCATAAAGAATATGGTGTTGATCCCTACAGTCTCGCCTTGCATTTCGGAGGAGACTATGAGCTGCTGGTGACCATACCACCGCAGAAATTTGAAAAAACCAAACAGACGCTACAAAAACACGATATCACCATAACACCGATTGGGACCGTTACAAAGAAACGGGAGATTCTACTGCTTGAAAACCGAACGAAGAAGACCTTGCCGAACAAGGGATACGAGCATTTCAAAAAACATGATTTTTAAGGAAATAATCAGGTAAGGTCTGTTCAACAAAGGTTTTAAAGGAGTAAAGAGAACCATTATATACTGAGAACAATGAGATACAAATGGCTAATCGCTCTTACTGTCATCGTCGTCTTCCTATTGCTCATCGCTAACTACGGAGGGTTTTTTAGTACAAATTTTAATTTCAATAACGGCAAACCAATTATATCAATCACCTATCCATCTGATGGAGCAACCGTCTCTACACTTGTCATGATTAGCGGAACAGCAAGCAACCCTGACAGGGAAGACACCATCGATAGCGTCCAAATCAAAATAGACGGGAACAACTGGGTGACCGTGACAGGGACAACACTCTGGAGCTACGACTGGACCACCTATGACGTTTCAAATGGACAATACAACATCAGTGCACGATCCTATAATGGAAAGGAATACTCAGAGATCATCTCGATCACCGTACGGGTGAACAACCCAGCCTCTGTCGACTCTGGTGCCCATAAATGGGCGATTTTCATCGCAGCAGCAAACTTCCCAAAGAACAATGAAACAAAACTCGGCAACGGCGGTCTGTATCTCGCAGAGGAGATGGCAGCATACTTTATTGAAAACAACGAGTATCCGACATCCCAGATCATGATTCTTTTTGATGACGGCTGGATCCGCAGTGACAACGGATATGGCACGAAACTAAAGACACTGCAAGAGCGGCCGCATAAGTACGATATCACCTACGGAGGTGCGACCAAAGCAAACATGCTTGCTTCCCTGCGCTATGTCATCAACGAGTCCAATGCATACCCTGACAGTGAAGTGTTCATCTGGATTTTCAATCACGGGGTCGGCAATAACAATAAAACATTCACTGGAGGAAAAATTCTTCAGAGAAGCGAGATTTTCCTCTGG
>DATMWV010000240.1:0-2436 GCA_035562195.1 Thermoplasmatota archaeon | reverse complement strand
TGTGAGTACTCATTTCGAAGGTATGCGACGACATCGAAGATTTGTTTTGACGCTGGGACGTACAATGAGATAAGCTCTGTGTGTTTCCCTCTGCATTTCTTCAACTCTTCCAGCTGTCGTCTTAGGTCGTAGATTTGTCGCTGGGTCATTTCATCAGTCATGGTTGTGACACCTTTTTTATGCTCTTTCTTTAATCATTTTTTCAAAATCATGGTACCGGGTTGTTATAAGGAAAACTGTTCTGCTCTCATAGGGGTGAGGACTTCGGCGGTATCTTTCAACGCTTCTGCAAGTGGTGTACGGTCGGAGCTGTGGAAGAGTACGATTTTTTCTGGGTTGCATCGCTTTGCAAACTCAACCAGTTCACTATGACCGGCATGTGCTGAGAAATCATAGTATTTGACTTCACAGTCCACTTTTTCGATGACACCGTAGAAATTTAACTTCCCTTTTTCTATCAGAAGTCTGCTGTTGGTGCCTGGGATTTGGTACCCGGTGAGAAGCACCGCACTTTTCTTATCATTTTTCAATTTATTCATGTAGGATAAAACAGGGCCGCCGTCCATCATGCCACTTGAGGTGACAATGACTTCTGCTTTCATCGCGGTCTTTCGACTCTGTTCTGAATGGACCATGTTGATTTTCTTGAGTGCTTTTTTGAGGTCTTCGACAGATCGGAGGTACTTCGGATACTTCAAATAGATTTTTGATATCTTTTTGCCCATACCATCGAACCAGACGTTATACCCAGCGTCTTTGAGTACGAGAATGATTTCTTGTGAGCGTGAGACTGCGAATGCAGGAATGATTGCAGTACCACCTCGATTGATGACCTCCGCTATTTTTTCAAGGAATTCCCTTTCCATTTGCTTCCTGTTTTCATGTTCCCTGCCTGCATAGGTTCCTTCCATGAAAAGGATGTCACAAGGCACTGGTTTTGTGCCTTTGACTAATCTGGTATCGACGGTGTTCAAATCACCAGTGAACAACAGTCGTTTTTCTCCAACCAGTTCAAACATAAGAGCCCCGGGGATGTGACCAGCGGAGTGGTAATGCACACTGTAGTTCTCGCCAAGTTCTCGTCTCTTCCCTGGTTCAACGGGGACATAACTATGTTCTGCTTCTTTGACATCGGCACTGGTAAAAGGAATTGAGTAGCCATCCATCTGGGCTATCTTGACGGTATCTTTTTGTAATAAATTGCTTACGACAGCAGTCGGTTCTGTCGTGATGATGCGATGGTCTGATTCGGAGCAGAGCCAGGGGATCATCCCGCAATGATCAAGATGCGAATGGGTAAGGAACGTAAGGTCAATTGGTGGTGGCGGCAGTGGAAACGTTGGTGGTTTTCCTGGGGACATCCCGTAGTCAAACAGGAATTTCATGTCTTCGATTTCGAGGACCATCGCTAAATTCCCGACTTCGTCGCTTCCACCAAGAAATTGACATCGAATATTAGAATTCATTTACATCAAACCTTTGTATAATCAGGGCCTCCTAAAGAAAAAAGAGGTTGATTAATGTTTGGTCATCTCTCCAGAGGCTTCACAATCAGGGTTGTTTCGTCTTTTTCGACGATGACGACTTTTGTATTTGTTTCAATAACTGTGTCTGATTTCGCCTGCCAGTATTCACCTTTGAATCGGACGAACCCAGGTTTCGTGGGGTTTATCTGTTCGATTGCGACCGCTTGTTCCCCGATGAATTTGCCTAGTGATGGTTTTTTCTTTCGTATCTGAATTATTTTGTACAGTAAGAATGCGAAGAAGAGTGCGAACAGCACGATGACGATCAGCATAATGATGAGTGCGTCTGTCATATATTCACCTGATATCAGCCATTTCCTTGTCGGATAGTTCGGGATAAGAAATATCGACCCTATGATCAAGCAGATGATTCCTCCGATGCCAACAGCACCGAAGCCTGGGAGGACGAATATTTCTACTGCGAGCAGTAGGCATCCCATTATTATAAAGATTATGCTTAACGTCGAGATAGTAAATCCAGACCCAATGAGGGCAAGCAGGATTGCAACAATCCCGAACACCTCAGCACCATATCCTGGTGAGGAGATTCCCACCAGTAACGCAAAAATCCCAAGCATCAATAACAAAGAAGTCAAAATTGGGTTTGAAATAAGTTTCAACAGCTGGATTTGTATGGATGGGGCATATCTTATTTGTTCTGCATCTTTTGTATGCAAGACGACAGGTCCGCTCGCAGTCGTGACGTTTCTACCATCAATATCGTTCAACAGTTGATCGACACTCGACGCGGTGATTTCGATGACGTTGTTGGTTTTTGCTACAGTTGCATTCACGTTCCTGTTTTCTGTAATAAAGAGCTTGGCGAGTGTTTCATTGCGACCATACATGACTGCTCGTTCTTGGAGCCATTCGACGAGTGCATTGATGATTTTCGAGTCGTTGATGAATC
>DATMWV010000239.1:0-3344 GCA_035562195.1 Thermoplasmatota archaeon | reverse complement strand
GTTTTTCCACTTCAGGAATCCCCTGCGGCGCCATATCATAATAATTCACATCAGTTTTGATCTGAGGAAGGACAAGTAACGAGAGAACAACAAAGAAACAAGAAATCGCAAAAAATTTCTTCCTGTTCTCAACAAGGATCTTGGCGAAGCGTTTCCACTGATGAATGGTTTCATGTTTTTCGAATTTAAGAACAAGACAGAGACAAGGGACGAGTATCGTTGCTGAGAGAAACGCAAACATGATACCAATCGCGCATCCAAAACCAAACGTCACCATCGGTGGCAAGGTCGACGTCATTAAGGAACTAAACCCGATAATCGTTGTAAACGCACACAAAAACACTGCCTTTCCTGTACGTCCCAAAGTGCATTCCACCCGCTGTATCTTATCATTTAGGGTACATTCTTCAGCAAATCGATTAGCAAGATAAATCGAATAATCAACCCCCAACCCAAGAAGTAACGCAGCAACAGCAATCGAAAGAATCGTAAGTTCAGGTTGAATTGTCCCAAGCACCCCAAAGGTAAGTAACAATGCATAGCTCAAGGGCAAAAATCCAATAAGAAGCCCTTTCAGGGTCCTATGGAAGAAAAACAAAACACAGGCGACACCAAGAGCTGCCAAGGGAAAGACAATCGATAAGGACCGGAGGTTTTGGTCTCTCATCGGTTGCTGCATCGCGATAGAACCAGTAATCGTCATCGTCGAATAACGGGCTTCTTTAGCAAGTGTTGCTTTCACATGGTTCAATATCTGAGTGTAATCCGCATTATCAGAGAGTTGGAAGATAATGACCGCAACCGTATAGGTATTAAGGAACAGGATCCCTTCAGATGCTTGCAGACGAGCCAGATACGTGATGATGAGGTCAGAATCCTTAGGGATCTCATATTTTCCTGTCCCACCAAGACCCATAGGAAGGGATGGTCTGGCGTTTTGCTCTTTGATCATCTGAGCAATGCTGTTTACTGAAAAAACACCATCGCTTTTTCCTTTATCAAGCTCATACGTGTTTATCTTTGTCGTCACCCGATCCATTTCCTGTAACACATATGGATCTCGGATATCGTCTGCCTCGACATAGATAATGATGGTTGATCCTATCTGAAATTCATCATTAATCTTGTTCCATAACCGTAAGGTCGGATCATCTTTTGGCAAAAATGAAGTGAGGTCTGATTGCATGTACACATTGCGGATTTGTGAACCAATGATGATGGTAATAATCGTATAGACGATGAGAACGGTTTTTGGTCGTTTCACCAGGATTTTTGCAAGGGAGTGTGCGATCTTCATACGTTGCCTCCCTTGTTGTCTATCGTAATCTGCACGCACCTGGTTCCATTGGATGTACCTGCCAGGTTTGCGATGGTATTCAACCGTGATTCGATGATTTTCACCCGACGCTGCAATAAGATAACAGGAGAAACAGCACCGTAGAGAAATGGATTTTTCCCAATACGGTCTGTTTTTATTTTTTCCCTGAAAATGACCTTGTTATCATACATCTTCGACAGAAGTTCTCGGACGGTACTGGGATGGAGTTTGGTGCCTCTGATGATCTCCTCACTACGTGCTCGATTCTTCCGTAGTAAGTAAATGTAGATACGAGACTCTGCCCGGGAGTCCAATAATTCATGAACTGCAGTCTCGATGTTTTTATTGATAGGTGAACGGGCTTTCTTCATTAGGTGGCACCATTTTTATGTGGCTATATTGATGAAAAAAAGTTGTTTTCTGGGTTTAAATACCTTTCCATTTTGTCGTCTCCCACCCGACAAAACATTTTATCGCCTAAAAAACGATAAAAATACCAACAATGCAAACCTTTATTTCCCCACACAACCTCCCGTAAACAACAAGATCATGGATGAAAAAACCCGGGTCCAAAAAGACATCGTAATGTTCGAGGAAAACATCAAACAGATCAACGAAAACACACTTACAGAAAAACAAAAGAAAACCCTCGAACTTGCTTCACAATACTACCACGATACAAAATACTATTCGGACAAAAAAGATTATTTCACCGCGTTTGGCTGCATCAACTATGCTCATGGTCTGCTTGATGCAATTCTTAAAACACAAAACTAAGAGGAAAAATCTATGAAAGTCCAAGGAACCATTGAAAAATATTACCAGTACGCCTTCCCCATGCAAACCGTGTTAGTCACCTGTAACGATGCAAAAGGGAACTCAAACATCATCACACTTGCCTGGCATACCACCATCTCACGAAACCCACCACTTTATGGGATCTCTATTTCCCCGAAACGATACTCCTATGCGCTTATAAAAAAAAGCAAGGAATTCGTCATCAATTTTATGCCATACTCCCACGTCGAGGCAGCACAGTACTGTGGAACTCATTCTGGAAGAACAACCGATAAGCTGTGCAAAACAGGACTTTCCCTAATACCTGCTCAGAAACTCTCAACCCCCCTCATCAAAGAAGGATACGCACACCTGGAATGCAAACTCGTAAAAAGCATATCACTTGGTGATCATACGCTTTTCGTCGGTGAGGTCGTCGCAGTCTCAGCTGATGAAAACGCCTTTCAAAACGAACTCCTCAGGACAGACCTTATCCATCCTGTCTACTACATCGGACAGAACGCGTATACCACCCTTGATAGAGTAAAACGAAAGACATTCTAACCAATAACTAGGGAAACCTCAGCATCAGCCTGCATACCCAACGACTGGGCTGCATCGCCTTGATTGATGCTGATTTCAAGAAAATGATTACTCCCAACAGTGATAAGGAGCTCTCCTTGTTTTGCATAACCATACGAAGGAGCACATACGACCTGATCCCATCGACGATCACCAGAAATCACTGAGATTTTTTTCCCTTCGATATCATTTGGAAGAATATCATCAGGGATGTTTGTAACCAGGTTCCCAAACCGGTCAACATAAAGGACTTTCCCAACGATTCGATCCCCTCGATGTTCTCCAAGAGAAAACTGCATGTCAAAAAAATGCGTCGTCGGTGTGCCAATTTCACCAAAAGGCACACCACGAGCGATATAGGCTGCCACAGGTGCAAAGATATCACGACCATGGAACGTGCGAGACAACGGATGAATCATATATTTCGGATTCGTAATCTCATAGACAACAAAATCTCCAAGCAGATGCGCTGTCGGCAACAGAATACCATTATCCGGACCAACAAGAATCTGCTTTTTTGTCGTGATAACCAATCCTTTCCGCTGCGTTCCCACACCAGGGTCAACAACTGCAACATGAATAGTACCCACAGGAAAAAACGGCACCGTGGTCCACAACAGAAACGCACCTTCACGAATATTCTGAGGAGACACGTCATGGGTGATAT
>DATMWV010000238.1:0-4979 GCA_035562195.1 Thermoplasmatota archaeon | reverse complement strand
CGTCAATCCTATATAAATCTTCTTTTTGTATTATAATATTTAGATATTTCTATTATTATGAAAAACAATTTTTTTATTTTTATGCTTCTTTGAGAAGTCCGCCTTTGATCGCCCATTCATATATGTTACGATTGTGATCTCCTATCAAGATTTCTTCACCAATAGTATGTTTCTTTTTAATGGTCCAAATGGTGAATCCTTTCGTTACAACATATTTGGCAAGTCCGGAGGAGAGATATGCAAGATCCGTGTTGGTGTACTCTGAAAGCTCTTTGAGTCGTTGTGAACGAAACATCGAATAGTTCCCTGAGTAGATTCTGATGTCTGCATCGGTCATGAAAAAAATCGTATCTGTCACGGTGTCAAGGAATTTTCGATCATGGGATACGATGATGACTGTACCGGTATACGAATTGAGTGCGGTTTCAATCGCGGTTTTTGATTCAATGTCCATATGGTTTGTCGGCTCGTCTAATAGAAGGAAGTTGTACGGTTCCATGATGAGTCGGAGGAAGGCAAGACGAGCGCGTTCCCCCCCGGAGAGTTGACCGACTTTATTATGGATTGTCGTTCCTTTGAAATTGAACTGACCGAGGAGTGCTTTTGCGTCTTCCTCTGATAAATCGATATGGCCTCTGAGGATTTCATCGAGAAGCGTGTTTTCTATATTTAAAGACAGGTGTCCTTGGTCGAAGTACCCCCATTTTGCTCCTTGGCTGAGGGTAAGTTTCCCTTGACTGTACGGTTCTTCTTTTGTCAGCATTTTTAGAAAGGTTGTTTTCCCGCACCCGTTTGGTCCGATAAGTCCGATTTTTTGTCCGGCTAGGATCTCGAAATTCGCGTTTGAGAGGAGTCTTTTATCTCCGAAATATTTTGAGAGATTCACGCCGTCCGCGATGTTTTTCCCTGATTTTAACACGGTTTTAAAATGGAATCTGAGCAGATAGTTTTTCAGGATAGGGTTTTCCACATGTTTGAGTTTCTCAAGTTGTTTTATCCGACTATTGATTTGGATGTTATAGCGGTTTCTTCTGGTGATTTTTTTGATCGCTGCTTGCTGGCGTTTCATTTCTACGGATGCTTTCTGGTATTCCTGCTTTTTGATATGCTCCCTGATCTTTTTTTGTTCTTCGTATTCTTCATAGGATGCTTCATATAGTTCAAGGTGTGAACCATGAAATTCAAAGACTCTGTCGACTAGATCACTGAGAAGATATCGGTCATGAGAAATGATGACGACCGCACTGGGGATATCAGCGATTTTCTGCTCAAGCCATTCGATGGTTTCTATGTCTAAGTGGTTAGTCGGTTCATCAAGAAGGAATAGATCACAGTTTTGTGGTTGTGTAAGGACTGAGGCAAGAGCGATTTTTTGTCGTTCTCCGCCAGAGAAATTTTTCATCTGCATGTCCAGGGTGATTCCTGTGATTCGTAGTTCTTTGAGGCGGTCTCGTGCAGCTTCGAGTTGTGCATTCCCGCTTGTTTTGCTTGTCTGCGTTTGTAACTTTCTGAGTTCATCGAGTATTTCTTGATGACGATTTGATTCGTAGACGGTTGGGTCCTCTAATTGTTGTTCTAAGTTTTTGATTTGTTGTCGGATGTTTTCTGTTTGTGCGGTTCTTGTAAAGTAATCATTTAAGGTGGTGTCTGATCGGTGCATCGGGTCTTGTTCAAGAGAGCGGATTTTAAGTCCATCTTTTTTTTGTACATCTCCATTGTTTGGGCGTTCATTTCCAAGTAAGATGTTGAACAGCGTTGTTTTTCCACATCCGTTTGGTCCAAGGAGTCCGATGCAGTCTTCTGGGTAGATTTCAAATGTCGTGTTTTCAAAAAGTTGTTTTCCAGCGATGGATTTACTCAGGTTATGCACTTGTAGTATTGGTTCCATGGTCGGCAGGGTAATCTTCTTCTGTGGTATATGGTTTTAGGTTCGTTTTGTATTTCTATAAAAAGAACAGGAACTCCGCAGCAAGAATCCCTAAGCAGGCGAGCAAGGTGACTGGAGTGACGAGCAGTCCATAGGTGACAAATTCTTTGAAGTTGAGTTTGACTTCTTTGTCACGTAGGATGCTCATCCACATGATGCCAGCGAGTGCCCCGATTGGTGTGATGTTGGCTCCGAGGTTTGACCCAATGGTTGTTGCAAGGACAGCTGGCAGGAGGTTTGTGTGGGTGGCAGTCTGGATGATAGGTACATAAGCTACCGTCATTGGGATGTTGTTCAGGATGTTTGCCGTGAATGCGGAAGAGATGCCATAAAGAAAGGTCGTTGCTGTCGTTGAGGCTCCGCAGAGCTGGTTGAAGAACATGCCGATATCTTTGGTGATTCCATAGATCCGAAGCGCTTCGACGGTGATGAACAAGGAAATGACAAAAGGGATGATGCTCAGCGGCATTTTTTTTATGGTTGTCTTAACAGTGAAATGGTTTTTATTCAAATGTTCTTTCGTAATGGCAACTAGGGTGTCACGTAGGAGGAGCAGCAGTAAGAGTGCAAGTCCGAATCCTAATGAGATGATCCACATTTGTATGCCGATGTAAGGGGCGATCGCAAGACAAATGATGCAGCCAGCAAGCATGGAGAGTGCTAGGATTGTGCTTGTTGGGTCTGTGATCGCTGACCGTGGGTTTATTGTCTCTGTGTGTTTGAGGGGTTGGTTTATTTTTTTCTTAAAAATGATGTAGAGGAGGATCATGTTGATGAAACCTGCAGCTAACGCGGGGAGTAGCATCCATTTGGTGTACTCGTCGAATCGGAGGTTAAAAGCTGCAGCGAGCACGATGTTGGTAGGATTCCCGATGTACAACATCATGCTCCAGGTGTTTGCTGCGAAGAATTCTGCGATGAGGTAGGGTTTTGGGTCGATTCCTGCGTTTTTTGAGAAGTAGTAGATGAATGGGGTGAATGTCAGGATAATGATGTCGTTTGAGGTAAAGATCGTCAGAAGAGAGACCGTCAGGTATACGGAAAAATAGAGTCGACGTCCGTTTCCACTCGCATATTTCAGGGCGACCCGGGCACAATATTCGAAAAACCCAGTGATGTCTAAAAAGATGCTCATAAAGACCATGGAGAGGAAAAGGACTAAAATTCCAAACGGGTTCAGGCTTCCTGTCCCTCCTAGACCGGAGAAGATCTGTGAGACGTTAAGGATGCCAAAAAGCACTATCAGGATTGGACCAAGCAATGCTCCAAAGAAATATGTATCAATCCGTATGTTTCGCATCCCTAAACGTAGGTAGAGATATCGTCTCCTGAGAATGAGGTAGATGGTGACGATCGACGAGGCAAGAAAGATCAATTCGATGATGAGTTTTGCATCCATTTTGTGAGGTTATCTTGTTCTGGATTTTAAATCTTTATAGAATTTTCCTATCAAGTGAAGAATGAGTGTTTTTTTTCTTCCTATAAGCCCTCCTGTAGTATTTTATCGAAATTTATATATATATAGCAAGTATACTGTACACCATCCAAAATATATTCCTGGAGGAAAAAACATGACCCTGAAGAATAGAAAAATGAATAATTATTCATTTATGCGCATTAGTACAGTCTTTGTTCTCGTTGTTGCTCTGGTGACTTCAACATTTGCCATCCCTTTTGTACCACGAACCGGGGCAGAACCTCTGACTCCACCAGATATACCCAGCAACCCGGATCCAGCGAATGATTCAAAAGATGTTTTAATATCTGCGAAATTAAGCTGGATTTGTGATGACCCTGATAATGATACAGTGACCTATGATGTATATTTCGGAACCACAAGCCCACCTGTAAACGTAGCTGAAGATTATCCTAATATGAGCTACAACCCTGGGCTTATGAATTATTCTACGAAATATTACTGGCAGATCATCGCTTGGGATACAAACAATGAGTCACGTAGTGGTCCACAGTGGGTGTTTACGACTGAAGATAAAGTGAACAACCCACCGAATATACCTAGTAACCCTGTTCCAACAAATGGTTCAACGGGTATTTCAATATCCTCTATTCTGAGCTGGACTGGCGGTGACCCTGATAATGATACCGTGAAATATGATGTGTATTTCGGTAACACAAGTACACCTCCGAACGTTTCAAACAATCAGTCGAGCCCAAGCTATAATCCTTCGCCAGATCTTTCATATAATACAATGTATTATTGGAAGATTGTCGCCTGGGACATCAATAACGCATCAACAGTCGGACCTCTGTGGCATTTCACAACAGGACAAGAAGGACCCATATCAGTAACGATTACGAAACCAGCGGTTGGAAAATTTTACTTCAATGATGCGGAAAAAAGCTTATCTTTAGGTGGAATGACGATTGTCTATGGGAAGATAACCATCACTGTGAACGTAACCTCAGAATTCAATATCACAAAAATAGAATATTTTGTGGACGACGATTTAATTTCTGAAGAGAACACATCGGATCTCACTTGTTTCTGGCAGCCACTCATCCAATTCAATCGTGCCCTATCACTGAAACGCACCATAAAGGTCATTGTCTATGATAGTGAAGGCAACAACGCATCTGCGAATATCACGATTACCAAATGGAGATTCCATCCTCTCCCCTGGATCATCGCAGGGATGGCGATCGCTTCAAGATTGGTGCTGCATACCACGGTGGTAGGACTGTTCTATAACGTTCAAGAGTCACGGTTCAGCGTCTCGTTCTACGCGATTAGAGCACACTATAAGACCGTTGGTCCCTTCCAGATGCGGAAAGGGAACATCCACTTCAAACATTGCACTGGTGGTGTCCTCATCGGACCGACGACACTGACGAAGATGGGTCTGTTCCATAAATTCGCAATCGGGTCGTTTACGTTCATTGGCAATGTGAATGCTGATAAGATTGGGCTTGGGGGCTCACTGCTTTCTCGCATCCTCCAGCGTCGCGCAGGTTGAAGCGTTCTGTTCAACCTGAATCAAAAAACCGCACCCTGTAAGAATCGAGAGTGACACGACCTCTTCATCACCAGTTC
>DATMWV010000237.1:0-13495 GCA_035562195.1 Thermoplasmatota archaeon | reverse complement strand
TTTTATATCATCTAGGGTAAATTTTTTTATTTGACCAGGTGTTCCTTTAAAATCAACCGCATCAAGAAGTAAAACAGTATCATAGTCTCCAAGGAGATGTATCAGGTTCATCCCACTGGTACCACCATCAATGAATTCGATAGTTTTCGATAATGTCTTTTTATTCTCTTGCAAGTACAGCAGTAACAGAAGACCAATTCCATCATCACGTCTGAGAGGATTCCCCAGTCCAATGACTCCAATTTTTTTCTTCATACAACAAAAGAAATTATTTGAAGGAAACATCGAGATAATGAGTCGAACAAGAGATACATGGATCATAAGCTCGTACGAGCATTTCTAAGGTCAATTCAATTTCTTTCTCCGGTCTGTTGATAATCTCAGGAACAAGTTTCTCCATATCTTTTTGAATATTTGCATGGTTTTGATTCGTTGGTATAATACAGTTTGCTTTTGTGCAATATCCTTGTGAGTTGAGCGTGTACTCATGAACGAGGATTCCTCGAGGTACTTCAACGATTCCAACACCCCGACCTGCTTTTTTCACGGGTTTTACTGGTTTTTCTTGTTTTATGCCGTCATCGACGAGTGAATCAATCAAATAGATGGAATCCTGAATACTATGAGAGAATTCCACAAGCTGAGCTATAGTATTCATGAACGGGTTGTAATGAATCGCTTTAAGTTTGAAAAGAGATGCGACGTCTTGAGCGACAGGATGAAGTTGATGGCTGTTCAGATTGAACCGTGCGAGTGCCCCAACCATGTATGAGTCCCGTGCATGTTTCGCATATTTCGCTGTTGAATGCGAGACGATATATTCTTGCATGATTTCCTTATAGTCTCGATATTTGGGATGCCGCCCTGTATCCGTTGATGCAATGTCTCCATCGTATAAGCAATATTCATCGTCCGAGGTTAAACCGATATACTCGGTCTCACGGGTAAATACTGGGATCTTATCAGCTACGCTCAGAATGACAGGAGCAAGTTCCTTTGTAAGTTCTTGTGCTTCCATCAATCTCTTTTTTAATTGGATCAATTGTTTTTCAGTAGGTTGCATTGAGAAACCACCGACGACTAAACGAATTGGATGAATGGTTCGTCCACAAACTAAATCTGACATTTCGTTGGCGAGACGATGCAATTTTACTATTTTTAGGACCGTATCAGTATGCTTTCCAAGCATGGAAAAAACACTACCAGCACCGAAGAGATCAGGTGCAACAAGATACCCGATATGAAGGATATGACTCTGCATGTTCTCCGCATGAATCGCTAACCGTCGTAGTGTCGCGGTTTGGTTCGTGATCTTCACCCCTAACGCGTCTTCGGTCGCCTTAAGTGACGCAAGGGAATGACCTATTGAGCAAATACCACAGATTCTTGACGTGATTGGGCGAAGCTCATTGTACTGCTGTCCACGTAACATGGCTTCAAAGAATCTTGGTGCCTCAACAATGTTCCATTGGAGTTTCTCAATCTTACCGTTTTTGACATCAAGGATGATGTTCCCATGACCTTCCACACGAGTGACATGTTCTACATGAACAGAAAAATCTTTACTCATCGTAACTACACTCCTTTCGTCCATAATTATACATCGTACATCGTCGTCGTATATCCTCATAGGAAAGCTTGTATCGTTCCAATACTTCTTTGACGCAATCGGTCTCTGCTTTCTTAATCAGACCTCGGCATCCTTCACAAGGGCTGTTGTGCGTCGGACAGATCGCTTTACACCCCGCTCTAGTAATCGGACCAAGACAGAACACACCAAGCTCAAACTGACAGATATTCTCGTTTTTCTTACATTCCACACATACAGGATAACGGGGGATGTCAGGTTTCTTCCCTAGAGCAATTGCGGTGATGACAGATTTGAATTCATCCCTATCTATCGGACAACCGTAGATATAATAATCAACTGGTACAACCTCGTTTATTGCCTTTGTTTGGAACACATCAAAAAGCTCATTTCCGTTCAGATCGGCGGTTCCATAAACTTCTTTTTTAACCTCATCAGGCATCCATTGATTCCGAATTTTATTAACCCCACCCATGGTCGCACAGGCGCCAAGTGCAATGAGTATCTTCGCATGACTTCTGATGCTTCGTAATCGTTTCTCATCCATTGGTCTCATAATAGAGCCTTCGACGATCGCGATATCATATGAATCTGAATGTTCTTTCATCACCTCGCGGAAGGAGACGATATCTGCGATTTCAATGAGATCAAGAACTTCTTCTTCAAGGTTAGCAATCTCAAGTTCACATCCTTCGCAATCCGCAAAATCAAAGACAGCGACCCGTGGTTTCTGTTTCATTCAAACGCCTCCGGTAGTTGTTTAAGTCTGCCATAATTAAATACTGGTCCTTCCTTGCAAACGTAAATCCCATTGATCTGACAATGCCCGCATTTTGCGACACCACATTTCATACGACGCTCAAGAGACACGTAGATGTTATCGTCAGGAACCCCAAGGGTTTGCAGGCATTTAATGACAAATTTATACATCACTGGTGGTCCTATGACTACTGCGATTGTATTTTTTGAATCAATTTTATCAGCCTGTATTTTTGGGAATAACGTAGTGATAAGACCAGTGCATCCACCCCAGCATTCGCTTGGTTCACATCGATCGACGGTGAGTTCACATTGAACGTCATGAATCTTTTTCCATCGATCAACATCATCCATGAAGGTTATTTCCTTTGGACGTTTCGCACCATACAGTATGATGATTTCCTTGAATTTATCCCTTTGTTTCGGATCTAGGACATGATTAATAATCGAGCGCATCGGCACCATGCCGGTCCCACCAGAGGTGAAGAGAAGTGTTTTTCCTTCGAATGATTTCATATCAAACCCGTTTCCCAATGGCCCGCGAATACCGATTTTATCACCAGGTTGTAACAAACATAATTTTTTCGTCACATTCCCAACTTGTCGAACCATAATTTCAAAAACAGGGGTGTTTCCTGGTGGAGTTGAGATGCCAAAGGGTGCTTCCCCATAACCGAAAACGGATACTTCGACAAACTGCCCTGGTTTATGTCCTAATGGTTTTTTATCATCAAGTTCGATTTCAAAGAGGCTGTCAACCTCATTAAATGGTGTTATTTTTTTTATCGTCGCACTACGCGGGAGATGAATAATGCCTTTTTCCAAGACTTCGTTTTCTTCCTTAATATAATATCTCCCTGTATCTTTCTCGGATGTAAAATGAGCAAGCTCGTTGATAAGGTTACAGGGATCAGCGATATCAGGTAAACAGGCACTGCCGCATCGGCCACATCCGACACACGCGACAAACCCATAGCGTTCTGGTAAGTAATTGCCCTTGCGGAAGAATCGATGACGGTATCGTTCTTTTACGTCATCGCGGAAGACTTCACCGCTCCCTACTTTAGTGAAATCCTTCAGCATGCAGCCATCCCAGGTCCGGGTACGATTCCCCTGTTTAAGATTCAGAGAAACCTCGTCTTTGACATCATAACAAAAACAGGTTGGACAGACCATGGTGCAGGAGCTGCATTCCATGCACACATCTGCATGTTCTTCCCATATCGCATGATTGTAGTTTGCAACAAGAAGTGGGGACCAGTCTTTTTTATCGATTTTTACTTTTTGTTTATATTTTTTATGCACAGCGTCACGGGCTGTTTTAATTTTTTTGAAATCCGCAGGGGATGCTTCCTTTACCTCTGCATATTTTTTCAGTAATTTATCGCCTTTTTCTGAACCGATGGTCACCGTATATGTATTCCCAATATCAGTGAGTAATAGATCGAATCCTGATTCTGTCGTATTTGTTTTCATGCTGGCTGCAAAGGATCGTTCTGAGACGTTTTGAATATCGACTCCGATGATGATGGTGTTTTCTCGACGTTTCTTGTAGAAATTATCCTGTTGCTGATCAAGATAATGTCGATCTGTTTGTTCTAATGCGATGATATCATATGGATGGACACCGATGATGATTCGTGGCGTGTCGGTGAGGGTTTCTTTTCCTTCGAAGGGTTTTTGTAAAGAAAATTTCAGCAGCATTTCAGTTTGTGGGAGGAAATATTTCTTTGGCGGAAGAATCGTCACATCATACTCGAGTCGTAATTCTTCAGCCGATGATAACGTATCAAAGACATAGTGTTTTCCTTTCGCCTGAACGCCGACAACATCATACGATCCGTCTTTTATCACTGCGTTTACGAATGTTGAAAAATCTTTTTTTGTAATGGTTTTTACAAGTTGTTTCATCTCAGACACCTTTTTTAGTCTACGAGATAAGCATTCTGAAAGTCAGATAGCCTCGAAAACGGTGAACGGATGTTTTGATTTAAGGTTTTTGATTTCTGGTTGTGCTTCTAAGAAAAGGATTAGTTGGGGGCTTGGGCGATAAAACCGTGTTTCATCAACGATTGTGTGATATCCCTTGATTTTTTGATAAGGGACATGGCGTGATCATAGAGTTCCTGACGGGATGGCTTTAAACGGGCTATTCCTTGGGACATCGCTTTCAGACCGACTGCGACCGCCTCCCGGGGGAAGACTTCCCAGGAGTCCATTGTTGGAACAATGTACGTATCACTCAGACCTGTATCCTCTGCGGTTTTTGCTAGTTCATAGGCTGCTGCGATGCACATTTCATCGGTGATGGTCTCAGCTCTTACATCGAGGGTTCCTCGGAAGATCCCTGGGAATCCTAAGGAGTTGTTGATTTGGTTGGGGAAATCCGATCTTCCTGTCGCGATGATTCTGGCTCCTGCTTCCTCTGCCTCCCAGGGCCAGATCTCAGGGACAGGGTTTGCGGTAGCAAAGACGATGGAGTCCTGCGCCATCGAGGTGATCCATTCTTTTTTTATCGTCCCTGGGCCAGGTTTGCTTGCCGCGATACAGATATCGGTATTCTTTATGGCTTCTGCGAGGTTTCCTATGCGTCCTTCTGCGTTGGATTTAAGGCACATCTGCCATTTTTCGGGGTTTATCTCTCTTTCTTTCTCAAGGTCTTCTCGAGAGGTATGCAGGATGCCTTTGCTGTCTGCCATGATGATGTTTTTTTGTTGTACACCTGCTGCGATGAGCACGCGTGAGATAGCGATATTTGCTGCACCGGCTCCTACCATAGAGACTAGTGCGCTGTCGAGTGGTTTTCCGACGATTTTTAAGGCGTTTATCGCTCCTGCGGTAACGATGGTTGCTGTTCCCTGCTGGTCGTCATGCCAGACCGGAATGTCCATTTCTTTCCTGAGTCGGTTGAGGATGTAGAAGCATTTTGGTTTTTCGATATCCTCAAGGTTGATGCCACCAAAGCTTGGTTTGAGCCATTTGACTGCTTGGATGATTTCATCAGGGTTTTTTGTATCAAGACAAATCGGGTAAGCATCAACGCCTCCCAGATATTTGAAGAGGAGTGATTTTCCTTCCATAACTGGTAGTCCCGCTTCAGGTCCGATGTCACCAAGACCTAGTACGCGGGTGCCGTCGCTGACGACAGCAACGGTATTCCATTTGTTCGTATAATCGTAGACTTTGAGTGGGTGTTTTTGGATCTCTTTGCATGGTTCTGCGACACCGGGGGTGTACCAGATTGCGAAATCTTGGAAGTCTTTTATTCGGCATTTTGGGATTACCTCGATTTTCCCATGATAGAATGGATGGAGTCGCATTGCGTCTTTTGCTGGTTTATTTGCTTTTTCAAGAAGCTGTTTTTCGTTGATTTGTTTCATGACAAAACCCCACGGCGGAGATATCGCATTTTGCTATATTAATTCACAGCATTTGCAATGATGGGTGAATCTGATGGAATTATTGATAGTTTTAAATATGGTATTCGGATAAACTCTCTGCAAAGAAGTCGGAAAAGTATATATAGTTAACAATTGTTAATTTAATATATAGAGTGAGACAGAAATGAGCATCATCGACTTGACTTCTATGGGGGAACCACAGTCTGAACTTCGAAAAGAGCTAAATGATAGGCTTACAAAACTCCAAGACGAAATCTCAGACTATTGCTTCCAATGCGCGAAATGTACCTCGGGTTGTGAGGCACATAAACTCCTTGAACTTGAACCTCATAAAATCGTCGCCCTTCTCAAAAGAGGATTGCTTAACGAACTAGTGAACTCTGATGTCATCTGGACCTGTATGACCTGCCTGAAATGCCGAGAGCGCTGCCCGCAACGTGTCGCCCCGTTAGAGATTTTGTTTGCCTTAAAAAATATGGCGGTAGCCAGTGGAAAACAAATCCCGGGGAAATACACAGGGATGCTGCAATCAATACTCTCAATAGGACTTATCCAAGACATCCAACAGGTCGCAACACGCTCAAACAAAACCATGAAACGAGATGAACTGCCCCTCCCTCCACTTTCAAAACCAACTGATGTTGCAAAGTTTCAAGCAGGAATCATGAAAATCGCAATGGAAAAGGTATAACCACGATGAAGAAGAAATACGCGTTATTTCCTGGTTGTCTGATGCCCACAGAGCAGTACGCCTATGAGCTTTCAATCAGAGAAACACTTCCTCTTTTAGGAGTTGAACTTGTCGACGTGGAAGGGTTTTCCTGCTGCGGGGAACCAATGAAAAGCGTCAATCAGCTGCTTACCTTGTATCTTTCCGCGCGTAACCTTGCGATCGCCCAGAAACATCAACTTGACCTCTTTGTTCCCTGTGCGATGTGTCATCTGGCATTAACAGAATGCCAGCATGTCCTCGAAAAAAACCCTGCGATGAAGGAACGCATCAATGGGATGCTTGCCGCAGAGGATTTGCAGTATACAGAAAAAAGACATATTGTCCATACCGTCGATTTATTACATGATGAGATAGGAATCCAAAAGATAAAGGAACATGTGAAAAAACCATTACAGGGATTAAAGATTGCCACTCATTACGGATGTCATATCCTCCGGCCCAGTGAAATAGGACGCCCAGACGATTCAGAAAACCCACAAAAGATAGAGGAAATACTCAAAGCAATTGGTGCCGAACCAATGAACTATCCTCAGAAGCTTGACTGTTGCGGGGCACCTTTATTAGCAAACCTCCCGGAATCTGCACTCACGAAAACAGGTCAGAAACTCCAAGCAATCCAAGAAATGCAGATCCAAGGACTTGTTGACGTCTGCCCCTGGTGCCATAAGATGTTCGATAGCAGACAAACCAAAGCAGGGGAGACCGTTGCGGCAAAACTTGAAGTCCCCGTGCTTTATCTCACCCAACTCCTTGGCATCGCATTTGGAATACCAGCAGAGAAACTTGGATTGGAATTGAATATGAGTCCTGTCGAAAAACTCCAGCTGGAGGCTGCGAAGTAATGCGGCGCATCGGTGTGTTTATCTGTCATTGTGGAATCAACATCGCACAGAACGTCGATGTCAAAGCACTCACCGAATACTCTAGTCATCTGAATGGTGTCGTTGTCGCAAAGGAATACAAATATATGTGTTCTGACGTCGGCGCGACCCTCATCAAGGACACGATCAAGGAATTCAAACTCGATGGGGTAGTCATCGCTTCCTGCTCACCACGGATGCATGAGCACACCTTCCGACGTGTCGCTAACGACGGGGGCGTCAACCCCTATCGAGTTGAGATTTCGAACATCCGTGAACAATGCTCCTGGGCGCATAGCAACAAAGAGCAAGCAACCGAAAAAGCAAAATATCTCGTACGAAGTGCTGTTTCAAAAGCACTCTCCCTGGAGCCGTTACAACCATCAACGTTAAAAGTAATACCAGAGGCACTGGTGATCGGCGGAGGCATTGCAGGAATCCAAACATCCCTTGACCTTGCCAACGATGGATTCAAAGTCCACCTGGTAGAACGAGACCCAAGCATCGGCGGCCACATGGCACAACTCGACAAGACATTCCCAACCCTCGATTGTTCCTCCTGCATTCTTACTCCGAAAATGATGGAGGTCGCACACCATGAGAACATCGAACTACTCACCTACGCAGAAATTGCCAGCATAGAAGGAAGCATCGGCAGCTACACCGTGAAAATAAAAA
Organism: Thermoplasmatota archaeon; assembly: GCA_035562195.1. Classification (GTDB taxonomy): domain Archaea; phylum Thermoplasmatota; class E2; order DHVEG-1; family DHVEG-1; genus SM1-50. The sequence continues at coordinate 5,476 of DATMWV010000237.1, read as the reverse complement.
AGAAACCACGCTATGTTGATATGGACAAATGTACAGGATGCGGTGATTGTGCCACCGCCTGTCGTCTCAAAGACCGGATCGTCAGTGAATTCAATCAAGGCATGGGCAAGCGAGGAGCCGCCTATATGCCGTTTCCGCAGGCAGTGCCATTGAAATACGTTATCGATGACAAGAAATGCCTGTTTCTCACAAAAGGGAAATGCGGAGATGAACCTCTCTGCAAGAAAGCATGTGCACAACAAGCAATTGCATTTGATCAAAAAGAAGAAATCATTGAACGGAAAGTCGGTGCGATCGTGATCGCAACCGGGTACGACGTCATGGACCCCGCTCTTGTGTACGAATATGGATATGATCAATCCCCTGATGTCATCACTACTCTAGAGATGGAGCGATTGATCAGTTCCTCAGGACCAACCAAAGGGGAGATTCTACGACCATCGAACCAGCAGAAACCAAAGAGTGTCACCTTCATCCTCTGTGTCGGTTCCCGTGATGAGACTCAATGCACCTGGTGCTGTCGCATCGGGTGTATGACTGCGTTAAAACAAGTCTATCTGCTTCGTGAGAAGCTTGGCGAAGAAATTGAAATCAACGTCTGTTACAATGACCTACGATCTTTTGGCAAAGGGTACGAGGAATTCTACCGCAAGGTCAGAGGACTGCATACAAACATGTTTCGTGGACGCCCCTCAGAAGTACGACCTATGAAAGAGAATCTAAAAATCGATATTTTTGATACAACAACCAATAAATTGTTTGAAATCAAAACCGACCTCGTCATCCTTGTCCCCGCGATGATGCCTCGCAGCGATGCGACAGAGTTTTCACGATTACTTCATCTCACATTAAGCGGTGACGGGTTCTTCCTTGAGGCTCATCCAAAACTCAGACCGGTTGATACGTTTGTCAATGGGATCTTTATCGCAGGATGCTGCCAAGGACCAAAAGACATCCAGGACACCGTCTCCCAAGGAAGCGCTGCTGCATCACGTGCAGCAACAATATTGTCCCAAGAAGAACTAGAAATCGACCCGCTCATCGCGATGGTTGATGAGGAGGTATGCACCGGGTGTGGCATCTGCGTCGAAGTCTGCCCATATGAGGCACGAACGCTCAATGAACGGAAACGGATTGCAGAGGTCAACGACGCCTTGTGCGCTGGATGCGGTGGTTGTATCGCCGCATGTCCCAGTAATGCATCAACTCATAAGAATTTCACCAAAAAACAGCTTATGAACATGGTTGACGACATCATGTGAGTTTTACGCATATGACAAAAGAAAAAAAACAACAGACCACAGCTGCCCATAAACATGGATCAGTCCTTGTCATCGGCGGTGGCATCTCCGGCATCCAATCATCTCTTGACTTAGCGGACGCTGGATTTAAAGTGTACATCGTGGACCGTGGGTTATCCATTGGAGGGACGATGACACAACTTGACAAGACGTTCCCGACCAACGACTGTGCGATGTGCATCCTTGCCCCAAAACTCGTCTACACCGGACGTCATCAGAACATCACCATTATTACCAATGCCGAGGTCACCGATGTCTCTGGAGAGGTAGGTAACTTCCATGCTACCATAAAAAAATATCCCAGATTTGTTGACCTATCGAAATGTAACGGGTGTGGTGATTGTGTCCTGCATTGTCCTGTGTCCATGCGATCTGAGTTCGATGAGGGACTGACGACGCATAAAGCAATCTATCAACCGTTCCCACAAGCGATCCCAAATATCTATGCGATTACAAAAAACGAAGGTACATCTCCCTGCAGAATCGCCTGTCCTGCTGGATTGAACGCCCATGGGTTTATTGCACTCGCAGCACAAGAAAAATTCGCAGAGGCTTACGAGTTAATCAAAGAAACCATCCCGATCCCCGGGTCACTGGGTCGTATTTGTTATCACCCCTGTGAAACCGAATGTAACCGCAAAGACATTGAAGAGCCAATTTCCATTTGTCGGATCAGACGTTTCATCGCGGATTATATCTACGACCATCCCGAGGCACTCGCCGAGTATCAAAAAACAAAAAAAGAAAAACAACAAGGAAAAATAATCCCTGAGATGAAACAGGGAAATGGTCAGAAAGTCGCTATCATCGGTGCAGGACCTACCGGACTGACTGCAGCTTCTGATCTTGCCAAGAAAGGATACAAACCAATTATCTACGAGGCGGAGAAATTCAGTGGCGGGATGCTCCATTACGGGGTGCCTGATTATCGATTACCAAAGGACTATCTGCATAAAGAAATCGACCCTCTCTGCGAACAAGACCATATTGAGATAAGGAGTAATCAGAAACTCGGCAGGGATTTCTCAGTTGCTGACCTCAAAAAACAAGGATTCAAAGCCATTCTCATCGCCATCGGTGCACATAAAACCCGTGCTGCAGGTATTGAATCCTGCACCGGGACAGATACCTGTGTCTTAGAAGGAGTGGAATACCTCAAGCAGCTCAACAGGAACATGATCGCCCCTGGATATTTCGAGGGAAAGGCTATTTTAGTCATCGGCGGCGGGAATGTCGCTATGGATTCTGCACGGACCGCAAGACGCCTTGGTGGGAACGTCACGGTTCTCTACCGACGATCTCTCAAAGAGATGCCCGCACATAGAGAGGAAATCCAGCAGGCAGAAGAGGAAGGCATACAATTCAGCTTTTTGACGGCACCAACTAAATTATATAAAAGAGAGAAAGACACCTGTCTGCAATGTGTGAAAATGGAGCTGGGGGAACCAGATTCTTCAGGCAGACGACGACCGGTGGTTGTAGAGAACTCCGAATATGATGTCATCTGCGACTATGCGATCTTTGCCATCGGTCAGGAACTTGATACAAAGCTTCTGGAAGAAAACGATATCACGCTTTCAAAATCAGGATTTATTGAAGTTAATCTGACTTCGTTACAAACCAATCAGGAAGGGGTGTTTGCTGGTGGTGATGCAGTAACAGGACCTGCCTCTGCTGTCGAGGCAATCGCAGCGGGACATGCCGCAGCGACATCCATTGACCGTTATCTGACTCATCAGGATCTACTTGCAGGACGAGAAAAGAAAGAAGAAAAGAAATCAGAAATCCCCAAAGAATCCCTTCGAATCCCGCAGTCTCGCGAGCAACCACCCATGCTTCCCATTCAGGAGCGGGTGAAATCGTTTACCGAGGTTGACCAGGGGTTGACAAAAGAACAAGTCATTCGTGAAGCACAACGCTGTCTGAACTGTGCAGGCTGCTGTGACTGTCAGCAGTGTGTCCTGTATTGTGGCCCAGATGCGATCGACCATCAAATGAAAGAAACAACCGAGACCATCGATGTCGGTGCTGTGATTGTTTCACCAGGTTTTGCGGAGTACTCACCCCCGAAAGCAGACAGCTATGGGTATCAGGTCTATCCAAATGTACTAACCAGCATCGAATTTGAACGGATGTTGTCTGCCTCAGGGCCGTATAAAGGCCATATCAAACGGATCTCCGATGGGAAACCGTTGAAAAAAATCGCATGGCTCCAATGCATTGGCTCCCGCGATGAAAGTTGTGATAGGAAATATTGCTCCTCGGTATGCTGTATGTACGCAACAAAGGAAGCTGTGATTGCAAAAGAACACGAGCCTGGGGTGGAGACCCATATCTATTATATGGATATGCGATCGTTTGGGAAAGATTTCGATAAATATTTTGACCGCGCACAAAAGGAATATGGGATTGTGTATCGACGATGCCGTATCCCGAAGATCGAACAAGACCGGAAAACGAAGCAGCTCATCATCCGCTATGTCGATGAGAAAGGGCTGCTGCAGCATGAGACTTACGACATGGTGGTACTCTCAGTCGGTTTACAGCCTTGTGCAGCATTAGGTCATCTGAGCAAAGCATTAGAGGTAAATCTCAATGAATATGGATTCATCGAAACCGAGGTGTTTACACCTGTTTCGACCTCAAGAGAAGGAATCTTTGCATCAGGGACTGTGACTGAGCCTAAGGACATCCCTGAGAGCGTCACCCAAGCATCCGCAGCTGCGGCAGAAGCAGCAAAATCCATTGCAGACGTACGAGGCACCGAAGTCGTTGAAAAAACCTATCCTTTAGAACGAGACATCAAAGCTGAGTTCCCCCGCATCGGCGTGTTTGTGTGTCATTGCGGAATCAACATCGCTGGTGTCGTTGATATCAAAAAAGTTGTCGAGGCTGCAAAAACATTACCGTATGTCGTGTATTCAGATGATACGTTGTTTACCTGTTCCCAGGATTCCCAAGAAAAGATCAAGGAGAAGATAAACGAGTTGAATCTCAACCGTGTCGTGATCGCATCCTGTACCCCACGGACCCATGAACCATTGTTCCAAGATACTTTACGTCAAGTCGGACTGAATCCTCATCTGTTTGAAATGGCTAACCTCCGTGACCAGAATTCCTGGGTCCATAAGAATGCTCCGGGCAGTGCGACGGAGAAAGCGATCGATGCGGTCAGAATGGCGGTCGCCAAATCCTCTGATCTCTACCCAGTTCGCCATATGCAGATCCCTGTGCTCTCCAGTGCACTCGTGATCGGAGGTGGCATCGCCGGGATGCAAGCTGCACTTTCCATTGCTGAACAAGGATACCAAGTGTATCTCGTCGAAAAAGAACCGGACCTTGGCGGTCATCTCAGGGAGATCTACCTTGGAGCACAAGGGGAAAAACCCCAGGAGCTCCTGAAACAGACCATTGAGCAGGTCACAAGTAATCCTCACATTCAGGTGTTCACTGACACGACGGTTTCACATGTATCCGGGTATGTCGGAAACTTCTCAACTACACTACAAACCAGCAAGAAGGAAAAAACATCAACCGTCGTCCAACACGGGGTCATTATTGTCGCAACCGGTGGGATCCCCTATCAGCCGAAGGAATATCAGTATAAGAAAAGTGATGCGGTGCTGACACAGACCGAGTTTGAAAAAGACCTTTTCCTGGAAAAATCCTATCTGAAAGAGCTTAAGGAAATCGCGATGATCCAATGTGTTGGCTCGCGAAACGATGATCACCAATACTGCAGCCGGGTGTGCTGTTCTGAGGCTTTAAAAAATGCTTTGCGATTCAAAGAAATAAATCCAGATGCCACCCTCTATGTCTTATATCGGGATATCAGGACATATGGGTTCCGGGAAGACATCCTCTATCAAAAGGCTCGCAAGAAAGGGATCCTTTTCATCCGATATGATGAAAAAGAGGAACCAAAAGTAACCATTGATGATGGAAAACTCCTCATAAAAACCAAGGAGCCAATCCTTGGCCGAGCGCTGCATCTCCATCCGGACAGATTAGTCCTCAGCGTAGGGATCGTCCCCCAGGACAACAAACCTCTTGCACAACTCCTCAAAGTCCCACTCAATGCAGACGAGTTTTACGCAGAAGCCCATGTCAAACTACGTCCCATTGATTTTTCCGCTGATGGTATTTTCCTCTGCGGTCTTGCGCATTCCCCACGT
>DATMWV010000236.1:0-3479 GCA_035562195.1 Thermoplasmatota archaeon | reverse complement strand
ATGCAGGTACTAATGCACGTACTGACACGTGTGATGAATTTACGATTTTTAATTTCTTATAAAAAAAAATAAATCTCATTGCGTCACACGACCAAAAGCAACCGTACCAGAAATTTTTTCTATCTTGACTTTCACGATAGCTCCCTTGATCGCCCCAGGGATATAGACGACATATTTATCAAAAAACGCGACACCATCACCCCGCTTCCCTATATCCTTTATCGTCAACTCGTAAATCTCCCCTTCCTTGAACACCTCGCTTGGCACGATGGTTTTTCTCTTTTTCATTGAGCCAATCGAACGAAACGCTCCACAGGCATCGCAACGAATTAAAAGCGTCCGATCCTTTTTTAATAAATGAGTATCAGGGCGATTACATTCAGTACAAATCACATAGGTATTCACATATTCATCGAGTCGATCCTGAATCGTTCTAATAGGGATTTTCCCCTGAAAAATAACACGACCACTGGAGATATCACCAGCAGTACCAACACTCCCAAGCAAGAATTTCAGGAAATGATCTGCATCACGATTTAGCACGTCAATGATTTTATCAAAATTCTTTAAAACAGTTGTGTTCCCTTCATAGAACACGTCGACTTTCGGTACTTTAAAACGATCGTCATTCACACGTTCTTTGACTGTTGCACTATGAACTCGTTTCAGTAACTCATTATAGTTTATTGTACTCATATTGTAAGATGGCGAAATACAAGGACGGATAAAAATCTTCCGTAAATGAAAAAAAAAAGAAATGCAGGAAAAAAATATCTTCTATCGCTCTGAGCGATTGGGGTGAACCCGAGCACCCATAACAAAAAAACCATCTTTCATTGCCTGTTCAGCCAGGTCAACCTGCATCGTATAAATCTTCTTATTTTCTTTTGTCCAATGCCATATGAATTCGGACATGAATAACTCTCCCCCAACCAATTTGGTTGTAAACGAAGAAATCAACACCGCTTTATATAATTTTTTAAAAAAACAGTACGGTTTATGCACGAACTACCTTCGAGAGATACATCCCATCATCAGTAAAACCTAATTTCCTATAGTATGGTTTAACTCCGACTCCACTCAGAACGCACAATCGTGTTTTTCCAAACTGTTCAGAACAAATAGATTCTGCTTCAGAGAGAAGTTTTTTTCCAAAACCACGATGTTGATATGCCTCCGCTGTTCGCTCCCCAAGCGATGCTTCACGTCCAAGGATTTTTAGCTCTCGGATGATCATACACGGTTCACTCTGAAGCTCGGAACGATGTGGATGTACGATATCTCGTAATCGTGTATACCCAACAAGAACGTCTTGTTCTGTATCCTCTAACGAAATAAAAAACTCATCTCCGCCACTCGCCTTATACTGACGATGAACACAACGAAGAGAGTGATCGGTCACCTTCTTTGTTTTCTCGCTGGACACATGTCCAATTTCTCGGCAGCGGATACACCGACAGGACAGATGATGTTTCTGCATCTCCACTTCAACATATTGTCGAAGATTGCTTTTTTTAATCCCCGCGCAAATCTCCTGAGCAGGGATATCTCTTTGTATTCGTTGTATTCGTATCCATTCAGGGACATCCTTTTTTATGCGAGCTATGAGATGGGAGGCTTGCTCTGTTGTCAGCGGGTCATATGTTCCTTCGTTCCAAAGATCAAACAGTTGTGTTCCTTTGATAATCAGCGTCGGATAAATCTTTATCATGTCTGGTTTGAACCGTTCATCAGTAAAGATGTTCTGAAATGAGTCCAGGTCTTTTTTTTCTGTACTGCCCGGGAGTCCAGGCATCATATGATAACAGACCTTTAATCCTGCGTCTTTTGCTATGCGCGTTGCTGCAATAGAGTCAGAAACCGTATGTCCTCGTTTGATTTTGTATAAGACCTCATCATCGATGGTTTGAACTCCCAATTCGACTCGTGTAGCCCCGAGATCCAACACTTGATCAACTTGTTGTAATCGAAACCAATCCGGTCGTGTTTCAACAGTAAGTCCTATGCATCGTGATGGTGCGGCCTCGTTCTTCTTTTTCGCATGGTCTAATGAATTGGATCGTTGATTGTTCAGGGCGTCGTAGCATCGCTTCACGAACCATTGTTGATACTCGGGGAAACGCGCAGTAAACGTGCCACCCATGACGATCAGGTCGACTTTATCAGTGACATGTCCAATGGCATGAAGTTGTTCGACACGACTACGGACCTGCAGGTAGGGATCGTAATTATTGCAGCAGGCACGCATCGCGGCTGGTTCATAGCCGGTATAGCTTTGTGGTGTGTTACGTTCGGGGCCACCAGGGCAAGGGACGCATTTTCCATGAGGACATGCCGCTGGTGACGTCATAGCAGCGATCACTGCGACACCGGATAAAGTACGGGTCGATTTCTTCCGTAACAATGACTGTGCCATTCCGTTTTCTAATCGATCGGTGGGAAGGTTTGCAAGAATTTCACTGTCTCGTGGTATCGTTCGAAGCTTGTATTTTTTGCACAATTTCACTTTTTCTTTATGCAGCTCGTCTTTTGATTGAATTTTCTTTGTAAGAATCTGTTCAATGATATCCTGATGAAATGGCATTTGTTGGCCGTATACTACCCTGAGGTAAAAAGCCTTCGTCCTTTTAGAAAAAAAAGAAAATGAGAGTTGTTTCTTGGCTTTTCAGATGAAGGGCTGTAATGTTCTTCGAATAAGACAGCTAATCAAACTCAAAAACACCAAGAATCTCATAGGTAGGGAGATATTGGAGCACGATAATCCCAGTACAGTTCGTGATTCTATCACCCGCGGTCACATTCCCCCCCGGGAATGGATCGCAACTCCCTGCCCCGATCTCAGAGATATCAGTCCAGAGAATATCGGCATCAGCATAGAGAACCTGGAGGGTTGCATTCCCAGAATCCTGATGAAATTCTATCGTCGGGGTCTGAGGAGATTGTTGGGACGGATCAATAAAACCAAGCAGAATCCCTACCTTGACCCATCGAAGTAGTCGAATACCCCAGGTCATCGTACGCATCAGAGTGAACTTCGACTGGAAATAGACAAATAAAAGGGCACTAAGGTATACTCTGAATACTCGGTAGTTCAATATCTTCCAAAAGATTTTTTCAAGAAATGTCTGATTGTCATCACTCTGTCGAGGTACTTGATTCTTTTCAGTTAAATAATTCCTTTCATTATCAGCACTTACTGATGAAACTGGTGTGTTTTCGATTTCCTTTACCGCGTTATGAAATTCCTCGGAAAGCTGTGGATAGTCGTTTGCAAGAATCAGAATAAAAGCAACGAGTTCTTCAGGATCCATATTTTTGAGCATCTCATATGAGATTTGTGTCGTTGAAAACTCTTTTTTCATTGTTTGAATCTGAATCGCATTCGTTGCTGGAACAAGGGCGATTAACAAAACAGCTACAAAACAACCTAAAATGATCCGTCTCTTCATCTAATATCACCGATTTATAATATATAGATA
>DATMWV010000235.1:0-24169 GCA_035562195.1 Thermoplasmatota archaeon | reverse complement strand
GTGCTAGGAGGCATATTCATCCTGTGTTTTGTTTATGATTTCGAGGAGTGACGAGATTTTTGGTTTCGTTTTCCTTTATTGGCCTTCGAGTATCTGCAGCTGGTCATCGAGAAGATCACTTGGTACGGCACCATATCCGTTATTAAATGTATATTGTTGGCCATCGGTTAAGATCCACCTGACGAAGTCTTTTGTTATTCCTGTGAAGTTGTTCAATGTCACTAGATACACTAATCGTGATGGTGGGGAAGGTAACGCATTATTTATCTCTGCATTAACTATGTCGTTTCTGTTTTCGTAAAAACTCTCTTCAGGGTCAATCGTACCGTTCTCATTAAGGTCGAGAGGAACTACCGTTAATCCTTCTTTGGGTGCTTTTGTTGAGTTTGAATAGATATAGTTCACGTTGCTGTATCCGATTCCAAGCGGATCACTTGCAATAGATTTTGACATCGAGTCATCGCCTTTTACTTTTGTGATTTCTTCGATTGTGGGAATATCATCTTGGGTATAGTCACCAAGGTATTTCACCCAAGCTTCTGCTGCACCACAGGGATCAGACCTTGAATAGACTTTGATTGGATCGGTATTGTTTGAATCACCGATTAATTGTCCCCAGGTCGATATTGAATAATTTATGAAAATTTCTCGTAATTGTTGTTTTGTTAAACCCTTTTCTAGAATTTTGTTTAACACGGGATTTTCCGTGTTTATGGTTGCAAGGACTGCATCTTCTACGACAGCGACTGCAATGATGCCCTGGTCTGCTTCAGCTGTGCTTACATCTCTTGATACCATTCCTAGGTCTACGGAACCTGCTAGTGCATCTGCCATGCCTTTTCCGGCTCCCCCTGATGAAATATCGATTTTAATATCTGGATGGAGTGTTTGATATTCTTGTGCCCAAACCACCATCATCGGATAGAGCGAATATGCTCCAGATACTTTTATCGTATTTTCTTTCTGAGTGGTGCATCCAGAGAGACTCACAATTCCGAACATACCTATGATAAGAACTGCTGCAAGTATTTTCATTTTCTTTTGTGTTTTTTCTTCCATTTTTAAACGTCTCCTTTTTTCTGAAATCGTTGCTATGAACTATGATAGCAAGCAACCTATCAGCAATAATATTATACACAAGCCCCTATTTATAATTATTGGTAAATTACCAACATCGCGCCAATGTAAAAAATTGTCTAATGATAAAAATCCTCAATTGAAAAATGCATTATATTGTATGTACTATTAGTATCGGTCGTTAAAATCACTTCTTGAAACAATCACTTGGAGCAACAACATTTATATACCAATTCTTTTATGCCTTACTTCCTTGTCTCTACCAGACATGATCGGGCAATTCTCCAAGAATCCCGGTAAGAAACGACCTCAACGATTTTTGGTTGTTTCGGAAATGTCACGGTTTTGACACAATGAGAATACAATCTAATACAGACTAGATAAAAACAGAGGATATATTATGGCAGATATCCACAAACCGAAACGAGGGTCACATGGCTATTGGCCACGGAAACGAGCAAAAACAGAAACACCCCACATTAAAAGTTGGGCTGAAGGGAACGACAAACCAAAGATACAAGGATTCTTTGGATACAAAGCCGGAATGACCCATGCATTCATCGTCGATTACCGACCAACCTCAACAACATCAGGTAGAGAAGTCAAAATGGCTGTCACCGTTGTCGAAACACCACCTATGAAAGTCGCAGCAGTACGAACATACCAAAGAACAGCCTACGGATTACAATGCACCGGTGAGATCTGGGCGGAAAAACTTGATTCTGAATTAGCACGAAGAATACCACTAGTAAAAAATCAAAAAGAAAAAAATTGGGATCTGACCAAGGATTCCGATGAAATCCGAGTGATCCTCTACACCCAACCGAAGCTTGTCACGGGGACAACCAAAAAGGCCCCAGAGATCAGTGAAGTAAAAATTGGTGGAGGGACCATTGAAGAACAAATCAAATACGCAAAAGAAATCCTTGGAAAAGAACTCAAGATAAACGATGTCATCAAAGAAGGAGACATGCTTGATACCATCGCAATCACCAAGGGAAAAGGATGGCAAGGCACCATCAAAAGACATCACGTGAAACTCTTATTACATAAAAACTCAAAACACCGAAGAATGATTGGAACCGCTGGTTCCTGGCATCCAAGCTGGGTACAAGCAACCGTCCCACAAGCAGGACAAATGGGGTACCATCAACGCACCGAATATAACAAACGTGTCTTAAAAATCGGAGAAAACGGCGAGGAAATCACCCCTGCAGGCGGATTCCCAAACTACGGCGTAATACGGAACTCGTATATTATCGTTCATGGCTCTATCCCTGGACCAGTCAAACGTCTCATCGCAATGCGAGATGCAGTACGGTATCAACGTGGTGTAAAATTCCAGAAAGCAGAAATCACCTATGTATCCACAACCAGTAAACAGGGGGCATAAAGATGACGAAAGTAAACCTCTATGCTTTAGATGGAACAGTAAAAGAAAAAATTGATTTACCAAAGATATTCGAGACACCGTATCGTCCTGATATCATTAAAAAATCATTCGAAGTCATCCGCTCAAATCAACGACAACCATATGGTTCAGATCCCTTAGCAGGAACCAGGCATGCTGTTGCATCGGTTGGAAAAGGCAGAGGTATGTCCCGAGTACCACGGTTGACACAAGGACAAGCAGCAGCACTCGCCCCATGTGTTGTCGGCGGAAGACGTGCCCATCCCCCAAAAGTAGAACGGGATTGGAAAGAAAAAATGAACAAAAAAGAAAACCAACTTGCTCGAAATTCAGCTCTTGCAGCGACCGCAGCTAAAGAAATCGTTACAAAAAGAGGGCACCGTTTTGACGAAAAAGTAACCTTACCTATCGTCATCGAAGATGGCTTTGAAAATATAAAAAAGACCAAGGAAGTCGCTGAAATCCTAGAGAAAATTGGAATCAATTCAGATATCCTGCGATCAGCAAACGGTAAACACGTGCGTGCTGGCAAAGGAAAAATGCGAGGACGACGGTATCGCGTTCCCAAATCCTTACTCATCGTGTCATTAAAAGAAGAATTAAAAAAGAGCTCTGAAAATCTCAGCGGTGTCGATATTACAAAACCACAGCAACTCAACATCGAGCTTCTCGCACCTGGCGGGATCGCTGGCAGACTAACCATCATTACTAAATCTGCATTAACAAAACTGGGAGGTGCCAAATAATGACCATGGATCCCTATTCAATAGTTCTCTATCCATTCGTAACAGAAAAATCGATGAGCCACATGGAAAAAAACAATGCGTTAGAGTTTGTGGTGAAAAGAACCGCGAATAAAGCTCTGATTAAAAAAGCAGTTGAAAAGATGTTTTCTGTAAAAGTGAAATCGGTTAACACACGGATAACTGGCAAAGGGAAACACGCGACTGTCGTCTTCATGCCTGAATATAAAGCAGAGGATCTCGGTATGCGCATAGGAGTCTTCTAAAGAGGTGAACAATGGGAAAAAATCTTATCCAGCAGCGTCGAGGGCGATTTCGAGGTCGATATACGGTCCCGTCACATAAATATCGTGGAAATATCCAATACACCAATGAAAGAAACACGAAAGGCACCGTGGAAAAACTTATTCATGACCCGGGACGAAGCGCTCCTGTCGCTGAAGTGAGAATGGAGAATAATAAAAAGCTTTTAATGATTGCAACTGAAGGAACCTCTGTTGGTCATGAGGTGAAGTTCACCGCAAGCAAGGCGGATTGTGAACTTGGAAACATCATGCCACTCGGTAATATTCCAGATGGGTACCCCATTTATAACATTGAAATCAAACCAGGTGACGGTGGAAAAATGGTACGAGCTGGCGGGAGTGGGGCTTATGTCCTTTCCCATGACGCACATAAAACAATCATTCGCCTTCCCTCAGGTCAATTCAAAACATTAGATTCTTTATGTCGAGCCACAGTAGGAATCGCCGCTGGCGGTGGACGACAAGATAAACCATTCATGAAAGCAGGCAAAAAATGGCATGCATCTCGCGGGAAAGGAAGAAACTACCCAGTTGTACGCGGTGTTGCCATGAACCCGGTGGATCATCCTCACGGGGGTGGAAGCCACCAACATGTTGGAAAACCAAGTTGTGTCCCACGTGGTGCACCACCTGGTAGAAAAGTTGGAAACATTGCTGCCAGAAGAACTGGAAGAAGGTAATGACCATGCCACACATCAAATTTGGATCAGCAGCGAAAAGCAGACGGAAAAGAGATAGAAAAAAAGTCGAGATTCGAAAAAAGGAATTCCAATTCCATGGGAAAACCATTGAGGACCTCCAAAAACTCTCTGTCGAGGAATTACTCCCGATGCTTACCTCACGATCCCGTCGGACGTTAAAACGAGGATTATCCAAAGATGAGAATAAATTAATGAATGATATTAAGAAAGCAAAACAAGGCGATCTGATTAGGACCCATTGCAGAAATATGATTGTCTTACCTTCTTTTGTTGGTCATAATATCCTCATCCATAACGGCAAGGATTTCGAACGAGTGAATATTCAGCCCCAGATGATCGGGCATTACCTTGGGGAATTTGCGTTAACACGCAAAAAAGTAAAACATACAGGACCTGGTGTTGGAGCAACCAGAGGGTCTAAATTCATGCCATTGAAGTGATAAGCCATGCCAAAATATTCAGCTGAGAAAGACTCAGAAAAAAGCGCACGAGCCTATGGATACGAACTGCATTGTTCCCAGAAAGACTCAATGAACCTTGCCCATGCGTTACGAGGAAAAACAATTGAAGCGGCAAAAAAGTATCTCGAAGAGATCATCGCAATGAAACGAGCGCTTCCTGCAGTGTACCATAAGAAGAAACGATTGCATCAAAAAGGGATAGGACCAGGAAGCTTCCCAGAGAAAGCTGCACGATATATGCTCAAGGTCGTCGAAAATGCAGAGAATAACGCAGAATACAAAGGATTCGACGTTGATAAAATGAAAATTGTCCACATCTCAGCATATCAAGGCAGGATTATCCGAGGAATCATGCCACGAGCGCATGGCAGAGCCACCGATAAAAATGAAACGACAACCGATGTCGAAATCATTCTTGAAGAGGTAGAATAATGGCAAATGAACGCAAGTTTATCAGAGAGAATGCGAAACGATCTTTGATTAAAAAATTCCTCGTAAAAGAAATCGAAGGAGCGGGTTTTGGTGGAATGAACATCCAGCGAACCCCCATAGGCACAAGAGTCAACATCCTTGTGGAGCGACCGGGTATGGTCATTGGGAAGAGTGGTGCCAAAATCAAAGAACTGACGGATTCTATTCGCACGAAATTTAATGTTGATAACCCACAAATTGAAATACAGGAAGCTGGGTCAAGTGCATCTCTTAACGCTCAGATTATGGCAGAGAAACTTGCGGAAGCACTCGAACGTGGATGGCATTTCAGACGAGCGGGACATTCGACAGTGCGGCGGATTATGCAATCTGGCGCAAAAGGTTGTCAAGTGATTCTTGCAGGGAAATTAACTGGAGAACGGCACCGAACAGAGAAATTCACTGAAGGACATGTAAAATACTGTGGTGAGACCGCAAAAGAAGTCATGGATATCGGGCTAGCAACCGCGAAACTCAAACCAGGGGTGCTTGGAGTGAAAGTCAGAATCATGAGACCGGATGCAAAACTCCCTGATGAGATTACCTATAAGATTGCTGTAAAAGATGAAGTAAAACCAGAAGTAAAAATCGAAGCAAAACCGGTAGAAATGAAACCGGAGAAAAAAACCGAAATATCAAATATCACGAAGATCCCGGGAATAGGTCCATCGGTGCTCAAAAAACTCGAAAAAGCAAAGATCACCTCCCTTGAAGAACTCTACACCATGAATCTTGATGACCTTATTGCGATTGATGGTATTGGAAATAAAACCGCTGAACTCATCGTGAAAAACATTAGAAAATTATTAGAAGAGGGTACTGAAAATGGTTCTCAAAGTTAAAGAAATTAGACAGATGAATCCTGAAGAAAAGAGTGAAAAACTCAAAGAATTGAAAGAAGAACTTATGCATGAGCGCGGAATATCTGCCATGGGAGGATCATCACCTTCTCCCGGAAAGATCAGGCAGATCCGGCAATCCATAGCAAGGATTCTTACGATCATGCAGGAGGAAGGAGAACACAAATGAGTGATATATGCCCAAAATGTGGCCTCCCGAAAGAAATCTGTGTCTGTGAAGAGATAGCACGAGAACAACAAAGTATCACAATCGCGGTCGACAAGAGAAGATATGGAAAGACGATGACTGTCGTTGATGGTCTGAATCCCCATGACCTTGACATGAACACATTGGTCAGCAGCCTCAAATCAATTTGCGCTTGCGGTGGAACTATCAAAGAAGGCAGGATTGAACTTCAAGGAGACCATCGAACACGGGTAAAAGAAGCATTGGAAAAACTCGGATTCACAGTTGACGTGATCTAACCAGCTCATCTGACGCACCTGGTGTGTCAAGGAAGGTCCTTCAATGGAACATGAGCCGATCATCAGCGATGAACTCATCGGAAGAACGGTCACCATCATCGAATGCACCGACCCATCCTGGCTGCATCAAACCGGCCTCATCATCGATGAGACACAACAGACCTTCCTCATAGAAATCGAAAAGAAACAAAAACGAATCGCAAAGCAAACCGCAACGTTTGCATTTGAATATCATGGTAAAAAAACCATCGTGAAAGGATCACGATTGGTGTATCGACCTGAAGATAGAATAAAAAAAACAAGGTGAACATATTGGCAGAAAAAAAGCAAGCACGAGACATAGGGTTGAATGTGAAACCACCCAGCGATAGCTGTACAGATAAGTATTGCCCGTTTCATGGGACATTACCCGTACGAGGACAGGTTCTCATGGGAACAGTGGTATCAACCAAAAGGCAAAACACCGTCTCTGTTCAACGAGAATTCATGCACTATGTAAAGAAATACGAGCGGTACGAAAAACGAACCTCAATGTATCATGCTCATTGTCCACCTTGTATGCATCTCACCGCAGGTGACACCGTTCGGATTGCAGAATGTCGACCATTAAGTAAAACTGTTTCGTTCGTCACAATAGAAAAAGTGTAAGATTGGTGAAAAGACATGAAAGGAATAGCAGGTAGAGTAATGCGAGGGTTGCCAGTTGGCGCCCGTTTAACATGTATCGATAACACTGGTGCAAAAGTCGTACAAATCATCATGACTGTCAAGATTAAAGGAGTTCATCGTCGAACCCCGACCGCCGGTGTCGGTGATTTGGTAATCGTCAGTGTAAAAAAAGGGGCAACAGAGATGAGACGGCAAATCTTAAAAGCGGTCATCGTCCGCCAGAGACGGCCGTTCCGACGCCCTGATGGACTCATGGTTCAATTTGAGGATAACGCGGCAGTGTTAATAACTGATACCGGAGAAACGAAAGGAACAATGATCAAAGGCCCTGTCGCCATTGAAGCTGCGGAACGGTGGCCAAAGATCGCTGCTTTAGCAGCAACAATCCTGTAAAGTGAGTGATATGACATCAATAAAACCAAGAAAACAACGCTACATGCTCCATAATGCACCTCTCCACAAGAAGAGAAAATGGATCTCGTCGCATCTTGCAGAAAACCTTCTTTTGAAATACGATCGGCGAAGTCTCCCGGTTGTGAAAGGGGACACCGTTAAAGTCATGCGTGGAAACTATCGAGGACATGAGGATAAAATTTCAAAAGTCAACGTACGAGACCAGACCGTGGAAATCGAAGGGGTAACCATCACCACCGCAAAAGGAACAAAGCTTGCCAAACCAATCCATGCAAGTACCTTACTTATCACAAAATTAAACGTCACAGACAAATGGCGACGACGGAAGCTAGAACAAGGACTCTCAGAGACTGCGAAGAAAGAAATTGAAGAAGAAGCTAAAGAGCAACTCAAGATCCTTGAAGCCGAAAAGAAAGCAGCAGAAGAGGCAGTCAAGGCTGAAGAAGCAGTCAAAGCAGAGGAAAAACAAAAAGAAGAGACCCAGGAGCCGCTTAAAGAAGAAGAAATACCAAAGGCACCTGAAGAAATCATTGAACCAGAGGTCGAAGAAGAGAAACGGGAAGAAAAAACCGATGTCGAACCACCGAAAAAGAAACCCGCGACAAAAAAATCTCCCTCTAAAAAAACAACAAAAAAGAAAAAAGAAGAAGGTGAACCATGAGCAAACACCTCAAAAGACTTGCAGCACCACGAGTACTGCGCATCCATAGAAAAGAACGTGCTTTAACGATTCGTGCCACCCCCGGGCCTCATCCCTTAGCACAGTCGATGCCACTTGGGTTACTCGTACGAGATTATCTCGGGTTGTGCGACACGTATAAAGAAGCACGAAAAATCGTATCCAACGGCGACATCCTCGTCGATGGAGTGAAACGAAAGAACTTCAAGTTCCCCTGCGGCTTTATGGATGTCGTCTCGATTCCAAAGATGCGAAAAAACGTTCGTATCCTCTATGATAGAAACGGAAAACTCACTCTCACCCCTATCGCAGAAAGCGATGCAGAATGGAAGCTTTGCCGCATACAAAATAAAACCATAGTAAAAGGAAAAAGAGTCCAATTGAACTTCCATGATGGGAAAAACAAGCTCGTCGAAAAAGATGACTATAAAACAGGGGATGTCCTGAAAATCTCATTCAAGGAAAATAAAATCGATGAAGTCTATAAATTTGACAAAGGAACCGTGTCGATGATCATCGGTGGAACGCATATCGGAGAAATCGCAAGTATCGAAGAAATCCAAATTGTTGCTTCATCAAAACCAAATCTCGTCAATCTCAAAGGAGAAAAAGAATTTTCCACTATCGCAGTTCATGTGTTTCCCATAGGGAAAAACAAACCTGCTATTACGCTTCCTGAGGTGAAAATGCAATGAGCGCAAAAAAGACAACCACGCCAAAAACCAAAAAATCAGCAACGCGTTCAAAAAAATCTGCCTCCAAGAAAAAAGAAACAAAAAAACCAATAACGCCGCATGTCGCAAAAGTAACGGTGAATATTGGTGTGGGTGAAGCAGGTGAGAAACTTAAAAAAGCAGAATCAGTTTTAGAAGGAGTCACAAAACAAAAACCAATCCAAACCCTCTCAAAAACAACCAATAAAGACTGGGGGTTGCGAAAATTCATGCCCATAGGATGCAAAGTCACCTTACGAAAGAAGGCGGCCGAGACATTTCTAATCAGTGCATTAAAAATAAGGGAGAACAAAATCTCAGAGTATACATTTGACAACCAGGGAAATTTCTCGTTTGGGGTACCTGATCATACGCTCTTCGAAGGACAAAAATACGACCCGAACATCGGTATTTTCGGGATGGATATCTGTGTTACTGTTGAAAATCCTGGTTATCGGATTAAACATCGTCGAATTGACCGACGGAAAATACCGCAACGCCATGAACTAAACAGAGAAGAAACCAAGAAATTTATCACAGAAAAATTTAACGTCGAGGTCGTAGAATGAGGATTAAAGAGCGGAAAAAAATATATGGCAGGAAAATCGGATGCGAGCAATGTGGCAGAAAACGTGGGATTATTCGACGCTATGGGCTTCATCTTTGCAGACAATGTTTCCGTGACAAAGCAGAAGAATTGGGTTTTAAAAAATACGATTAGAGGTTGTTGAAGATTATGTTAAACGATCCATTGGCAGATGCATTATCAATCATCAGAAACGCAGAGATTCGAGGAATACATAAATGCATTATCCGACCCTCATCGAAACTCATCGGCGGGGTCCTGACTCTGCTGAAAGAGAAAGGATACCTCGGGAATTTCGAGTTCGTCGAGGACGGGAAAGCAGGAGTCTATCAGATCGAACTCCTTGGAAGCATCAATAACTGCGGGGTCATTAAACCACGCTATCCTATCAAAGTAAATGAGATGGATAAATGGGAGGCTCGATATCTCCCTGCACGTGATTTCGGGTTACTCATCCTTACCACCACCGAAGGTATCATTGGTCATGACGAAGCACGAAAGAAAGGCATCGGAGGAAAACTCCTCGCGTATGTATACTAAAGAGTGAGACGCATGGAAAAGAAAGCGACAATAAAAGAAGAAATCAAAATCCCTGATGGCGTACAGATCACTATCGAGGGAAAAACCGTTCATGTGAAAGGGCAAAAAGGATTGTTATCAAAAGTCCTCTTCCACCCCACCATACAACTTGTAGTGAACGATAATGTTATTCATATCTCCTGTTCACAATCTCCTCGTCGAAAAGAAAAAGCATTGATTGGAACCTTCAAAGCCCATATCCGAAACATGATTAAGGGTGTCACACAGGGATACGAATGCAAGATGAAAACCGTGTTTTCTCATTTCCCGATAAAAACCAGTGTCGAAGGAAAACAACTGATCATTCAAAACTTCCTTGGAGAACGATTCGCCCGACGAGCAGAAATCCTTGAAAACGTCAAAGTCGAGATTAACGGAGAAAACATCATCCTTACTGCCACTGACAAAGAAAAAGTAGGACAGACCGCGGCCAACATCGAACGTGCCACCAAAGTAAAAAATAGAGATATCAGGGTTTTTCAAGATGGTATCTATATCGTGAAAAGAGGGTAAACCATGACAAAAGAAACAGTGTTAAAGGAGTTCGAAGCATTAAAAGGCGTTGGGAAAGTAAAAGCCAAACTCCTCTATGACAACGGATTTGATTCACTAGAGAAACTGAAAAAAGCAAAAATAAAAGATTTGACTAAACTCAAAGGTATTACAGAGAAGAATGCAAAGGAGATCCTTGACCAGCTCAAAGAGAAAAAAGAAAAAACCACAAAAAAAACAGACGAGACCAAAGAAGAAGACCAAAAAGAAAAGAAAGCAGAGGCTGTGGAAATCGTTGATCAAAAAGAAGGGGCGTACCAACCAAAGATTAAACCACAGTTAAATGACAAAGAAAAAGAGCAACTGGTGATCCGACGACAAATAAAGAAAAGGACCCCGCATTTCCTCCGGGATGAGGGATTCCGATACAAACGTATCCCAAAGAACTGGA
Source organism: Thermoplasmatota archaeon (assembly GCA_035562195.1). Classification (GTDB taxonomy): domain Archaea; phylum Thermoplasmatota; class E2; order DHVEG-1; family DHVEG-1; genus SM1-50. The sequence goes on along the minus strand of DATMWV010000235.1, from coordinate 13,092 downwards.
GACGCCCAACCGGTTATACGTCAAAACTGCGTATTAATTTGAAATACCGACCAAGTAAAGTACGCATCGGTTTTCGTGCACCAAAGCTCGTCCGAGGGCTACATTCATCTGGTTTTGAGGAAGTAATGGTTCATACAGTCAAAGAACTGGAGACCATCGATCCGAAGAAACAGGCGGTACGCATTGGTGGTACGGTCGGAACAAAGAAACGCACGGAGATTGCGAAACGAGCGGACGAATTAACTATCCGAGTGTTAAATATGAGGGGATAACAATGACGGATTTACGGAATCAACGCAGAATGGCTTCTTCCATTATGAAATGTGGCGGAACAAAGGTCTGGATGGACCCAGATAGACTTGAAGAGATAGCCAAAGCAGTGACACGGAATGATGTGTTAATTTTAGTGAATGGCGGGGCCATAAAAAGTATACCGAAACAAGGGAATTCCCGTGGGCGTCATAAATATCTTCTCAGTCAGAGGAAGAAAGGCCGAAGGACTGGCCAAGGCTCACGAAAAGGACCCAAACACGCACGACTTCCGAAAAAAGAACTCTGGATCCGAACCATTCGCCCGATTCGGACGTATCTGAAAGAATTACGACAGGACTCAAAGATCGACGCGCATACCTATCGGCAGTACTACCGCAAGGCAAAAGGTGGTGTGTTCAGAAACAAACAACATTTGAAATCTCATCTGCTCGCAGATAATATCATTAAGGAGGAAAACCAATGAAATCCGGACCACGGTACCATGTCAAGCCACGGAGACATCGTGAACGAAAAACCGATTACCGCTTACGACTAAAATTGCTCCGAAGTAAGAAACCGCGCATTGTTGTCAGAAAATCACTCAAGGCGATTCGCGTGCAGTTCGTTGAGTACAACCCTCAGGGTGATAAGATACTTGCATCCGCTATTTCCAATGAATTAACAAAAAACTATGGGTGGAAGTACTCTGCTTCAAACACACCAGCCGCATATCTGACTGGTTTACTTGCAGGGAAAAGAGCGATGGAAAAAGGAATCGAACAGGGTGTGTTGGATATCGGTTTATATCATCCTACGGTTGGGAGCACATTGTTTGCTTCATTAAAGGGAGTGCTTGACGCTGGGATCGAATGCCCCCATGATGCACAGATGCTGCCAAAAGATGAGAGAATCTACGGAGTACACATCAATAAAGAGATCAAACCCCTCGTTGGTGATATCAAAACAAAGATTAAAGGAGACAAAGAGGAATAATTATGGCAGGACGCGAACGTGGAAATGCACCCAGAGGACGACGCAGACAGTTTGATGAGGGAGCCGCCCCCGTCATATGGGCACCAAAGACCAGACTTGGTAAACTGGTGAAGAACGGCGAGATCTCCACCATGAGTGATGCGTTAAAATCCGGGTTGCCGATGCGAGAAGCTGAGATTGTTGATCTTCTCTTACCGACCGTCGAAGATGAAGTAATCGATGTCAAAATGGTTCAGCGAATGACAGACTCAGGCCGACGAGTCAAATTCGTCATCACCGTTGCTGTCGGCAACAAAGATGGTTTTGTCGGTCTTGGCCAAGCAAAAGGAAAAGAAGTCGGTTTAAGCATCAAAAGAGCTATTGAGAATGCGAAGATGAACATGATTCAAATACGTCGCGGGTGTGGGTCTTGGGAATGCGGATGTCGGACCCCTCATACGATTCCGTTTTTGGTGACGGGGAAAAGTGGCTCTGTTGAAGTCACCTTTAAACCAGCGCCTCGCGGTATCGGACTTGCGACCGGTGATGTTGCAAAGAAGATCCTCCGGCTTGCCGGCGTTTCCGACTGCTGGGCGTTTACTGAAGGGAAAACAAAGACGGTTGTCAACTATGCAAAAGGTGTCTATGACGCTTTGAAAAAGAACGCAGAGATGAGGATGACTGAGAACGAAATGAGTAAACTTGGAATCGTTCAAGGAAGTATCGGGATACCTGTGAAAGAAGAACAAGCTGCCCCGGTTAAAACGGAGGGATAAATCCATGGTGTATGCAGTTATCAGAGTAAGAGGCACGGTGAACATAAAGCCTGACATTAAAAAAACAATGCAGTTGCTGCGGTTAACACGCGCGAACCACTGTGTGCTATTAGAAGAAAATGAGGTTTACAAAGGGATGCTTCAGATAGTAAAAGACTACACTACCTGGGGTGAAATCAATAAAGAAACACTGACAAAGATGTTGTCCGTGAGAGGAAAACTGATTGGTGATAAACCTCTTACCGAGGCGTATCTCAAAAAGGCTGCACCCTATCATAGCTTTGAAAAACTCTCTGAGGCGATTCTAGAAAATAAAGTAAAATACAAGGACATACCAGAGGTCAAACCACTGTTTCGACTCAACCCACCAAAGAAAGGTCACCGGACGGTGAAACGATCGTTTGTGAACAAAGGTTCGTTAGGGTACCGAAAAGAGAATATCAACACACTCATCGAACGAATGCTGTAAGCAAGTGAAATATTCCAAAAGATTATTATAGGGATTCTATTTTATTGGGTGAATAAAGAGAAAGAGGGTGTTAGAAAGATGGAGGAAGTTCTCTACAATATTGAGATACATCGAATTGAGGGCAACTATATGGGGAAAATTTATTCTGACATAGATGGGGTAAAAGAATTCGAAAACAACCGAATCGACCGTTTACTGCGTGACATCATCGTTGATATGCAACTTGCGTTAGACGATGAGTTCTCTAGCAGAATGACCGCAACTGACATTCCTGAGTTTACCGATGAGATAAAATAAAAGCTTTCTGTTCTGTAAAAACCACAGTACTGATGAAAAATAGGGTTATTTAAGGGATATATTTTTAAAGGTTTCTGTTATTTGGGCTTCTACCTATCCCGATGCATCGGAGGAAGACTGTGTCGTATACTCGCTTTGAAAAAGCTCGCATCATTGGCGCAAGAGCCTTACAACTTTCCATGGGGGCACCTACGATTCTAGCAGATGTCCCTAAAGATATGATTGACCCTGTTGAAATCGCGATGCTTGAGTATGACGAAAATGCTATTCCTATTACGGTGAAACAGAAGGAGATTAAAGCGTAGATTTGAGGCACGACTATGGCAGAAGAAAAACAACCAATGGAAACAGAACAAACGATGATGGTGTCTGAAGAAATCTATATGACATCAGGTGTCCATATCGGCACGAGGCAGAAAACCGCTGATATCAAAGAGTTCATCTACAAAGTACGGAACGATGGCTTGTACATCATTGATGTGAAGAAGACCGATGAGCGGATAAAAGCGTCTGCGAAGTTTCTTGCGAAATACGACCCAGCGAAGATCCTTGTTGTATCAGTCCGACAATATGGGCAAAAACCGGTCAGAAAACTTGGGGAAATAACTGGTATCCAGGTGCTGGATGGTCGATTTCAACCTGGGACATTGACAAACCCGAATGCGAAAACATTCCTTGAACCAGAAATCATTTTACTGACGGACCCGCTGGCAGATATCCAGGCGTTGCATGAGGCAAAGAACATCGGTATTCCTGTGATTGCTTTGTGCGATACGAACAATGAGACAAAATACATTGATTATGTCATCCCTACCAATAACAAAGGTCGACGTGCTCTTGCTTTGATCTACTGGCTCCTTGCTCGCGCGATCCTTCGGGAGCAGGGTAAAATCCAATCAGATGAAGAATTCACGGCAGCCGTCGAAGATTTCGAAGCGGAAATTTAAATAGTTTTTTGAAATCGTTGTTGACGTAAACAGCTCAAAGGAGATACCTTTGGAAGAAAAAATCACTGACAACATCATCCTTATCGGTACCGCTCATATTTCTGAGGAGAGTGTTCTTGAAGTACGCAACGCCATTGAGACCTACAAACCAGAGATTGTTGCAGTGGAGCTGTGCCAGCGTCGTTTTGAATCGATTACTAAGAAAGATAAATGGGAAAACACTCCGGTGACCGCGTTGATTCGGGGGAATAATGCGTATTTTATGCTTGCACAAACCTTCCTTTCTTCGATCCAACGGAAACTTGGCGAGGAGTACGGGGTGGAACCAGGCTCTGAGATGATTGCTGCGATGCAGGAGGCAGAGAAATATCATCTGACCGTTGCCTTGGTCGATCGTGACATCACTGTTACGCTGAAGCGTGCCTGGCGGATGATGGGGGTTCGCGAGAAATTCAGAGTGGTATGGGAGTTTCTCAAAGCAATGATCGGGTATGACGAAGAAGAACTTGAGGAGCTTGATTTAAAGGAGCTGATGAAGCAGGATGTTCTTTCTCAGATGTTGGAGGAGTTCAGTAAGATTGCACCAAGTGCTGCTAAAGTGCTGATTTCTGAACGGGATCAATATATTGCTCAGAAAATCTATGAGGAAAGCAAGAAAGGAAAAGTCGTCGCGGTCGTCGGTGCTGGACATATTACTGGTATCAAGAAACATCTGGAGAATCAACCGCTTCATGCGAACCTGCAAGAGTTAGAGCAGATCCCTAAGAAACGATTCAATCTGGTGAAGGTCGTAGAGATTGCCATCCCTGTGATTTTTTTTGGTCTGATCGGCTGGATCATCTATTCGACGGGGATTGACCCGTGGAATAAGATCAAAGATATCTTCTTGGTATGGTTTCTTATCCATGGGATCCTTGCTGGTGTTGGCGTCGCAATCGCACGGGGACATCCGCTCTCCATTCTTACCGCTTTTCTCGCAGCTCCATTCACATCGCTTGAACCGTTCTTTGCACCAGGGTGGTTCGCTGGGTTAGTTGAAGCCAAACTGCGTAAACCAGTGATTAAGGATTTCCAGGAGCTTAGTAAGATTGAAAGTGTGCGTGGTTTTTTAAAAAACAAAGTCATCCGTCTTCTGATGGTTGTGGCGTTGGCAAATCTGGGTAGTATTATTGGAACGATTATCGCACTGCCATGGATTCTGAGCCTTGGACTTGGCTAAATGTTTTTATCCAGCATCTTTATAACTCGTATCAATCGGCACGACCATTATGTCTGAGCGACAGAAGTTCTACACCTCATTTCATGATCTGTCCCCCAGGGAATATATGTATATCCCTGAAGGGAGCCTGCAGGTTGGAAAACCAGGTTCGTTCAGCAGGATTGAAGTCGGTCATCTGATCATCGCGATTGTAGTGCTTACCGTAGCGTTTTCGTTTACCTTTTCAATGAATAATCTCCTTTTTTTCTTACTGGGGTCACCAATTGATATTGCGTCTTACTTTTTTTTCATGCCAATCGCTTTTTTAGGCATCGTTACTGCGTTTTTTATTCATGAGCTTTCCCATAAATTTGTCGCACAAAAATGCGGATTGTGGTCTGAGTTTCGTATGTATCCCCGTGGGTTACTGCTCTCAGTGGTTGTCGCTTTTTTTACCGGCCTTGTCTTTGCGACTCCTGGAGCAGTCATGTTCCGAGGGGATGCTAAACCATCTGAGACCGGAAGGATTGCTGCTGCGGGGGCAAGTGCTAATATAGTTATTGCAGTGTTCACTTATGTTTTATATCATTTTATTTTTTCTCAAATGGGATTCTGGGGGACTCTGGTTGGATTTATTTGCCTGGTGAATCTCTTACTTGCGACGTTTAATTTATTGCCGTTCGGCCCTCTGGATGGGAAGAAAGTCTTGCTGTGGAGCGAAACAGTCTGGTTTATGTTGTTTTCTGTTTCTGTGTTATTGCTCAGTGGCATGTTTATTGGTGGGAATTTGCTGACGAATTTTTTTACTTAAAACCCCCGGGGGAAATGTATATATTGAACTTATCGGATAGATTCATTGGATGAAAACACTGGGTGTGTACACCAAGGATTTTTCATTATATCATGATATAATAAAAGAATTAAAAAAACGAAATGTCGCTTACGTCTCTTTGGTATCACCAGAGGACCTTCCAAGAAGAATTGGTGCTATTTTAACATCACAAAAAGAGTTCCACCGGATTTCACATAGCAAGAAAGTCGCTGCCGATGCCTACGATGCCATTGAGTATGCAATTGATCTAGCAGTCCAAAAACTCACAGGAAAAGAGTTGTACTCGAAAATCTTTATTGGCATTGACCCTGGAGAGCGACCCGGTATCGCGATCGTCTGTGATGATATCCTCCTACAGAAAACCCAGGTGGACAGCCCTGAAAAGGTTGTAGCGGAGGTAAAACGCTTTTTAAAATGCTACCCCTCCAAAGAAACCTATATCAGAATAGGACATGGGTCAGTGATTAACAGGAACCGCATCATTAATTCGCTGATTCCCTTAGAGGTACCCATTGAGATTGTCGATGAAACGCGTACGACACCAGCGCAGCAGAAACGACGAAGTATCCGGAATAGCGAAGCAGCGGCTGCCATTGCACTGCTATCCGGTGGACGGGTGCAATCCACACTCCCCATTGAAACATCTCGAGGGGCGATTAAGAACATTCAGAGATGGAGCCGACAGCTTAGCGAGGGAAAATTTACGATCTCTGAGAAAACCGCGCTGCGAGTCTTAACCGGGGAACTGAGCCTGTTGGAAGCAATCGAACAAGAAAAAAAACCATCCTAGCACTCTCTTCCATCATCGAGTTCCTAGGGGGACCCAAATGTTTATGTGTATCGGACATATGTTCCTTGGGTAAGAGTAATGGAATACCGATATGCACTGATAAGTGTCTACGATAAGGACGGCATCGTTGATTTTTCAAAGGGACTTACAGAACTTGGAATCTGTATTCTTTCGACCGGCGGTACAGCCGCTGTTTTAGAAAAAGCGGGAATCGCGTTTACAGACGTATCTGCAGTGACCGGATTTCCAGAGATGCTTGATGGCAGAGTCAAGACCTTACATCCGATAATCCATGCAGGGATACTTGCTCGACGTGACAACAAAGAACATCAAAAAACCCTGAAAGAACATCAGATCAACAGGATCGATGTTGTTGTGTGTAACCTGTATCCTTTTGAGAAAACCATTCAAAAACAAAACGTCAGCATCGAAGATGTCATTGAAAACATCGATATCGGTGGACCAACACTTATCCGAGCAGCTGCGAAGAATTACACAGATGTTGTGGTGGTCACCAGTCCGAATCAATATCCAGAGGTCCTTTCTGCCCTGCAACCAAAAAAAGGACTATCACTGGAACATCGTGAAGCATTAGCGATCCAAGCATATGCCCATACCGCCCAGTATGATGCGATGATTGCACAGTACCTGCGGAATCGATGGACGGATGAGCTTTTACCACAGGATTTTTCAGTCACCATGCGAAAAATCCAAGAAATGCGCTATGGTGAAAACCCGCACCAGAAAGGCGCGTTTTATAAAAATCTCCCACCTAGCGATGAACCCTGTATCGCCACGGCAGAACAGCTGCAAGGCAAAGAACTCTCGTTTAATAACATCCTTGATGGGAACTGCGCCATTGAATGTATCAAGGAATTCAGAAAGCCTTCTTGCGTCATCATTAAACATGCGACCCCCTGCGGGATCGCTACCGCACCAACATTGCTTCAAGCATGGCATGATGCATACGCCACGGACATCTATTCTCCGTATGGTGGTATCGTTGTGTTTAACAGGGAGCTACAAAAAGATGTTGCTTCGGAGCTTTCAAAGTATTACCTTGAAGTGATTGTCACCCCAAGCATTTCAAAAGAAGCCCTGGAGACATTCCGTGAAAAGAAAAACCTCAGAATATTATTGCTTCCAGGCTTGGAAAAAGAACACCAGCGAAAAGGATTGGATATCCGTAGCGTCGTCGGAGGATTTCTCATTCAGCAAAGAGACGTCTGGTTCGCCGATCAGAAAACCTGGAAGGTTGTCACAACCACCAAGCCAACAAACGAGGACCTTGTCTCCATGGATTTTGCAGTCAGATGCGTCAAACACATCAAATCAAACTCTGTTGTGTTTGTCAAAGACACACGGACTGTTGGTATTGGAGGAGGACAGACGTCGCGTGTTGATGCAGCCTGGATTGCCACCCATAAAGGCAAAGAGAACATCAAAGGATCCATCATGGCAAGTGACGCGTTCTTCCCATTCAGGGACGCTGTGGATGTCGCGGTGAACGCAGGGGTAAAAGCAATCATCCAACCCGGTGGTTCCATCCGGGATAACGAAGTGATACAGGCGGCAAATGAACATAAGATAGCGATGGTCTTTACGGGCCAGCGATACTTCAGACATTGATACGGAAGCTAAATGTTCTTAAAGAGAACATAGTATCAGTAACCAATGGATTTTCAAGTAAAAGTAAGGGATGGACCTGCCCGCATCGGACAATGTACATTTAATAAAGAAACTATTGTAACCCCAAACATCCTCTTTCTTCAGACATCCCGATGTAACGCACCAACATTTTCTGACATACTGCTTACAAATAGGACTTTGCGAACTAAAAAACCTACGATACAAATTGGAGAGAGCATCTTTTCACCGAAAAAAAACAAGGCACAGAAGAACCTCTGTTTGCAGGATTACCAAATTTATCCAAAAGATGTGACCACAGAATTACATCTGAGTGCATATCTGCAGAATAAAAACACCGAATGTTGTGTCATCCCTGGAAAAGTAGATCTGATATCAGAACAGGTGACCAAGAATGATGCGAACCTTTTTATTATTACGAATGCAGTTCAATTGTATTCACATCAATCATCTTTTGTTGAGTTCATCACAGGATTACGACAGAAGATAGGATACACAAAGATGATCTATCTTCCTTGCGTGGGGGATCCAACAAGTATTTCTCTGCTCACGTATATGGGCGTTGATTTTTTCGATTCGTTTTCCGCAATGATGGCGGCACGTAACGAGATTTTCCTCTTCCCAACTGGTTTTTATAGAAAAAACCAGTTGCCTGAGATTCCCTGCTGCTGTCCAACCTGTGTAACAAAAGACGATGTCTCTTCGATGGGGATTGGGGAGATATTGCAACATAACTACGCTATGCTTTTCTCTGAGTTGAAACTGGTGAGGAATGCGATCGTTACTGGTTCGTTACGAGAACTTGTAGAAGTGCGTGTACGCACCAGACCTCATCTTGCTGCCCTGCTTCATATCCTGGATCTTCATCATTATAAATTCTTAGAAGAACGAACCCCGGTTGTTAGAAAAACATCATTGATTGCGACTACTAAAGATTCTCTTCTACGGCCAGAGATCAGACGATTCCAGGATCGAGTCATTCAACGGTTTGAAAAACCAGCGAGTACGAAAATTCTGCTTTTATTACCATGTTCAGCGAAAAAACCTTACTCGTTTTCCAAATCCCACAAACTCTTTCGAGAATGTTTCTTGAACCTGGCAAATCCTTTTGTGGTCCATGAAGTTATTTTGACATCACCACTTGGTCTGGTCCCAAGAGAACTTGAGCTTACGTATCCTGCCTCAAGCTATGATATTGCGGTGACTGGTCATTGGGATGAAGATGAGAAGAAAATGATACGCGCCCTGCTGCAGGGATATCTGAAGAAAAACACCTATGATGCGACAATTATACATCTCCCTCCAGCGATGCAAACATTCGTCAGTGATCTTTTAAACCAACCACAGACGACCTGTAGGGATTCACCAACATCAGATGCATCCCTTACCGCATTGTCAAACGTGTTGCAGGAACTCACCAAGAGTTATGACCGTGTCAAGCTACAAAGACGGGTGTATGAAAACATAACGTCACTTGCGTCCTACCAATTCGGTCCTGCTCTTGCCAAACTCCTGATGAAAGACTGCACGATCAGCGGGAAATACCCCTATCAGAAAATCATGGATAAAACGATGCAACTGGGGATGTTGACAGAAGAAAGAGGGTTACTTTCTTTAACCATGGATGGTGCGAACCGACTGGTAGAAGCAGAACAGTATTGGGTAGAAATCTATGATGATTTCACGGTGAAGGGATCGATATTTGCTCCAGGAGTAAAAGATGCGGATGATTCAATACGGATTGGGGATGAAGTCTTGGTAAAGAAGGATAACAGACTCTGCGGTGTTGGTGTAGCACTGATGAGCGGAACAGAAATGATACAATCCTCTCATGGGGAAGCAGTAAAGATTCGTCATCATACCTAAGTCGGATTTAGGGCTTGTTTTTCACCACAATACGGGCAGGAATACACGTGAATATTCTGATCTTGGATAAGGTCTACTCCTTCAGCCCATACCATAACCCATTCCCCGCAGTTTTGACATTGAAAATTTTTATGGACTGATTTCTTTTCAGGGATTTCCTCTTGTATATGTGTTGGTTTTGAGGGGATAGATCCAGTCATCCCACAATCAGGACATGTTAAGGTGAATGGTTGTTTGTTGTTCTGTTTTGATTTTTTAATTGCGAAGATACCACTGCAGGAGGGGCATTTGAAATGCTGCAGTTTTCCTTCGAGGGATTTTTCGAAGTCAACAACGGATCTTTGGATAACTGCTTTCTTTTTTTCCCGGGAGACGAGAAACAAAAATGTAAGCAGGATGAGAATCCCATACAGAGCGATGATGCGCTCGAGCCATTGTTCATGATAGAGGATATCCCAAAGGGAGAACAAAAAGACGAGAAAAGCAAAGAACATAATGGCGATAAAAGGGACGGTCTTACGGGTGACGATGGTCATTTGGTCCGTCTCCGTATCCCATACACAGCAAGTAGTGTTATAACGATAAACACTATGAGAGAAGCGGTAAGATACGCCCAATTTTCTTGGAGTCGGTCAAAGATCTCAGATGAGGAAGAGAGTTTCTTTAACGGGTTGGTGCCTTGCTGGTATTCTTCTAAGTTGGTGACACCGTCGGTATCTTCATCCTGTGATGCATCGTTGGAATCATATGGGTTCAGATTGTAACGTTCTTCCCAGTCATCTGGCATCCCATCGTTATCGGTATCATCGAGATCGTCGGTGATCCAAAATGTTTTTTCCTCAGTGGTTTGTTGGTTTCCTACCGTATCTTCTACGGTGATTGAAAAAACATATTTTCCGATGCTTTCGTAGGTCTTGGTGTACACATATTTGGTATCAGCTGGTGGGGTGCTCATACCATGCGTCTCAATCTGGTTGTCGGGGAATCGTATCGTCAGCTCTACTGATTTGATCCCGGAGTAATCCGTGGTGATGCAGCGGATTTCCACGGGGCGGTTTGGTAACTGGATCAGGGGATTGACGCCATAATACGTCACATCTGGAGGGGTTTGATCACTGGTGATTGTAAAAAATCCTGTGAGATTGGATTGATTTTTATTTGGTGAGAGGTCTGTTGCTTTAATGGTGAAATTATATCTTCCGAGTTGTATGGGGGTATTAAGATATTCATATCGGTCATTTTCCTTTGCAGTCATCGTGGCGTTCACGTGGGTTTTGTTTGGAGCTTTAATGGAGATACTGACTGTGTCTATGCCTGATGCATCGGTTGCTTTGACTCTGATAATGAGTTGATCTCCTAGTTCTAATGAGGTGGGGCATTCAAGGTTGGTGAGAAGAGGAGGGATTCGTTCTGCGGGTATGACTTTTAGGATATGGTACAGTGGTTTTTGATTATTTGAGAGGTTTTTATCTGGTGTCTGTGTGGTGTTTGAGATTTTTATCCCAACTGCCCACTCTCCTTTAAAAGATTCTTTTCCGTAGCGGGTCTGCGCCCAGGTAAGTGTCACATTTGTTGACATGTTTTTCTTGAGATTAAAGGTTGTGGAGTTTTTTTTCTGAGAATATGACATGGTATGATTGTTTGCATTTTGTTCACAATAGAGGATGATTTCGTAGTTCGAAGCGTTTCCATCTCCTGTGTTTCTGATGTATGCGGTTATAGTGACAGGGTCACCCTCGTTGACAGGAGTCGGTGATACCGTGATATTTCGTACAGCTAAATCCGGTATTCCTTCAACGGTTACCCACTTCCATCTTCTGTTATTACTTTGGTTTGAATCTGAATAGAAGATGTGAAAGGAGACATTATGGCTGCCTGTGAGGTCTGGTGTCCAAAAGAATTCGACCGTTTTGTTTTCATTTTTTTGAATCGTGAGAATGGTTTGATTTATGTTGTGGTCATCGACGCGAAGTGTGACAGTCACACCCTCAACGGTGGTGTTCACTGCACGGATGTTTGCAGTCACCGTGATATTAATGCCAATATAGCAGATGGTAGGTACTATGAGGGCGGAGGCGATAAGATCAGGTTTTCCGATATAGAAAGTTACAGTCAGAGGAGTGGGTTGATATCCTGCATCATCAATTCCAATGACACGTATTTTCCAATCCCCGGTTTTTGATAGATTCTGTGTGTTGAACCAGTTGAGATCATCTAGGGTATGTAGTGAAATATTGAAATCAGGTTTTCCGTTGTAAAGGAAATAAGCGGTCATATTTTTCGCAAGCGCTGTTGTATACACATCGATAGGGATCGTCTCATTGAGTGAGTAGTAGGTTTTAAAGTCTGTAGTATACTGAGGCCACCAGCCTTGGGTGGACATCACCGAAGCATGGACCGAACCTGAGGGTTTGAGGGTAGGGGTTTCAACTACTTTATCGCGAGTACCCCGATTTTGAAGGACATCAAAATAGACGCCATACAATGCAGCACCAGAGACGTTCCAGGAGAGGGTGCCAACAGCGTTCGTTCGGTTTTGAAAGAGAGTACTTTCATTGAACAAGGTTTTTTTGACGACGACCACTGTCCCATTCGAAAGGTATCGTACGATGGTGATGGTGGAATTATCAAATGTTTTATTCACAACCTGTAGTGATTGAAGTAGTGCTGTAAAATTCATTGGATGAGAGATGTTTCCTACACCAGTGATATTGTAGATGGTCCGGTAATGCCAGTTGGTGTTCCACCAGGATGTCACAGTCGTTCTTGTTTCAATCTGGGTGTTTGTTTGTACCTGTTCTGCGATGGTTGTGAATGAGTCAATGGTCAGATGAGGTTCTTGTGTGGGTATCTTAGAGATGCCCATTAAAGGAAAAACATTTGAGATGAGGATGAAAATGATGGCTATCATACATAATTTTTTTCTGTTTGTATTCCCTTGCTTCCGCTGTGATTTTTTTACGCCAACCATTGCTCCCTCATATCTGTTATAGTATTGCTATTTATGACGATGTATTTGTAGTTTTCTATCGAGTCAATATTATAT
>DATMWV010000234.1:0-4981 GCA_035562195.1 Thermoplasmatota archaeon | reverse complement strand
CAGAACACAGATCAACAAGAGTCACAAACACATCTCTTTTTCACTGAAGCATCCTTTGACCGTCTCATCATGATGCTACTTCAAATCGGCCATTATCCAAGCATGTCCGCCTGCATCATCCATAATACCACAGTCATCTGGAAGAAAGGATACGGCTTCTCTGATCTTGAGACATACAAACCAGCGACCACCCAGACCATCTATATCGTCGCCTCGATCACCAAAACAGTCACCAGCACCGGACTCATGCAACTCTACGAACAAGGACTTTTTGAGCTTGATGATGATGTCAACCTCTACCTTCCATTTCCCCTCAGGAATCCAAATTTTCCCAATGACTCGATTACGATCCGAATGATCCTTTCCCATTCCTCCAGCCTTGCCACAGATCCCATGGCATATCATTGGTTCAACTATTCCAATCCACCTCCCATCCCCTGGTACCCCAGTCCCTGGCTTGAAGAATACCTTCTCCCAGATGGTGCGTACTACACCCCTGAGACATGGGATACGACCCATCGCCCCGGGGAATACATGCAATACGCTAACATCAATTTCGATATTGCAGGATATTTAGTACAACTTTTCTCAGGAAAACCCTTCCATGAATACTGCGATGACAATATCTTTTTCCCTCTGGGGATGACACGAACAGGGTTCAGTCTACCAGATCTTCCTATCGAAGACGTCGCTTTCCCTTATCTCTATAACAACAGAACCTACCAAAAACTCCCCCATTATCAGATCCTCCATTATCCGATAGGAGGATTGATGACAACCATCGATGACCTCTCCTGTTACCTCATCGCCCATATGAACCAAGGAGTCTACAACGGAACACGCATCCTGCAAAATGAGACAGTTAACCTCATGCATACCATCCAACCACCCGGAAACATTTATAAAAATTTCCACTACGGACTCGGATGGATGATTATTGAAAAACCTCTTCGAAAAAACGTCTACATCGGACACAGCGGCGATATCCCAGGGACACACACCCGTATGTACATAGACCAATTAGACAACACCAGCATCATCTGTTTCTTCAACTCAGACCGATCCACGTATGTGAAAAAATTCGTTTCATTGCTCATCCAAAACCTCTTATTCACAAAAGCAGAACAGCTCGTATAAAAATTAAACGAACATAACATTAAAAAATAATCAATCGATTCCCCGCCTGGCGGGATATCTCATGAACATCCTTCTCAACCTAGGCGACATCATCAATCAACTCTTCACAGATAATCGGATAAATATCAACTCCCTTGTTGGCGAAAGCATCGCCGCTGTCATCCTCTTTACTCTTTCACTGCTGATCGGATGGATCGTCTACCACGTCTTTGAGCATTACTTCAGCAGATGGGCGAAAAAAACAAAAACATCCCTTGATGATGAAATCATAAAAAACACGAAACGACCGATTTACTTTTTCGTACTTATCATTGGGTTCTACTATGCGATAGACCAGCTTTCCATCCTGAAACCGTATCAGTACTATGTCACACAAATCTTCCTAGTCGCTGAAGTTTTCCTTGTCGCCTATATCATCACCAGATTCATCAACGTGATTCTCTCCTGGTATGCAGAAAGGATTGTAAAAACCGGGAAAAAAGCATTAAGCAGCAACATCCTCCTCGTCTTCAAAAAAATACTTCATGTGTTCGTGTATATTTTCGCGTTCTTGTACCTTCTCTACGTCAGCAAGATAGATTTATCTGGTGCGGTCGTCGGACTTGGAGTCACTGGGATTGCAATCGCCTTTGCACTTCAAAGTATTCTTGGGGATGCGTTCAGTGCATTTACCATCTATTTCGACCGGCCTTTTGAAATCGGTGATTACGTCATCATTGGTAATTATGAAGGCACGGTCACCAACATCAGTATGAAATCAACTCGACTCAAACTCCTTCAAGGAGAAGAACTCGTTATCTCCAACAAGGAAATCACTGGTGGGAGTCTTCGCAATTTCAAGAAAATGGAGAACCGCAGGGTCGCCTTCTCCATCGCAGTTACCTATGACACCCCTCTGGTCAAATTAAAAAAAATCCCGTCTCTTCTTAAAAAAATTGTTGAATCATGTGATAATGTCGAGTTCCAACGGGTTCATTTTAAGGAACTGGGGACGTTCAGCCTTAATTTCGAAGTCGTCTACATTCTGAAAAGCCCAGACTACGTCAAATACCTCGACACCCAACAAACCATCAATTACGCCATTAAAGAAGTTTTTGAGAAAGAAAAAATCGATCTTGCGTTCCCAACACAAACGATTATGGTGAATCAATCTACCACATAATCAATGGGAAAGTAACTCAAATTCGTTTCCCCCTCGGAAAAAGAAATTTATTGAGTGGTAAAACAACTCGGGATTTATTTTTCGAAATACCAAATTCGTTTTGATAAATAAGGACCCCATCACATCCCATTGTGTGAACTCTTTTCGGATGATGGACGGATATTTTTTTATGTTATTTTGTGCGATGCATCGGCCCGCGATATCACCACTCATCAATGCTCGATAAATCCCCTGGCCAGAGAATGGGAACGCTCCCACACCTGCATCCCCAACAAAGAGGATGTTTTTGTAAAGGAAAGGACGTTGCAGACCAAGAGGGATTAATCCTCCGGTCACATAGTTCACGGTTCCTGTGATGTGTTGTCCCTCTTTGAATCCCTGGAGCATCTCTCTGAGATCATAACCGAAATCCCCAAACATTCCCACCCCGACGTTCACCTCATTTTTTTCCGGGTTTCGTGGGAAAATCCAGAAATACCCCCCATCGCGAGAAAAGATAATCTGTATCGTGTCACAGAAGTAACAGTTCGCATCCTCTAATGTCTCTTGATAGGTTTTCCCGATGTATCCTACCCTAAGGTTTAATTCTCGTTTTACCATGCTTGGACACCCTGAAGCATCAACAAGCACATCACCAGTGAGGTCATTGATCGATTGTATCTTGTCATTCGTTTGGAGAATTACTCCTTTTTTTTCTGCATCGCAGGCTAACTGGCAGATAAATTCCTGCCGGTTGAGAATAAAAGCAACACCAGGAGACCGTGTGGTAATGAAATGATGCTTCCCAACCGTTACTTCTGCACGTAGTATCGTGTTATAAATGCTCTTTCCAGTCGGCACCCATTGTTTCCATTCACGTTCAACCGAATGGGCCTCTCCGCATCGTCGTCCCTCATGGTTGTATCCGATGTCTTTATATTTTTCATGGACAACAACCTCGATGTTCGGGTTATGGGTTTTTATCGAGATTGCTGTGCTCAGGCCGCCAAGACCTCCACCGATAATATCAACCTTGATAGGTCACACCAACCTTACATGAAGGAATTCTCTCCTATGATATATAGTTTTTTTAAAAAGAAGAGCAAAGCACATTAAGAATGAATTTTTTTTCTTTTTAGTCAAGTATCGAGACATTCAACGTATCAGTAATTTCAATCAATGCCCCTTCAGTTCGTTTCCCCATGCTGCAGTTCACCACCGTTGTATCACCTATAGTGGTCATCCCTGGGTCCTCATGGATGTGTCCGCAGAGCACCAATCGAGGCTTATAGATATCGATGAGATTGCGTAGTTCTTTGCTTCCACCATGAGTCCCTATGAATATCTTGTCTTGGAGTTTGAATGGTGGATAATGGGTCACCAGGATGCTTGATGTCCTAAGGAGTTTTTTCAATGGTTTCTTCCCGGTGTCATCATCAATCGAAAGGTCAGGAAGTTGTGGGGGGATCTCACGTCCAATCCCTATGAAGGGTACACCTTGGAGTGTCATTTGTCTTTTGTCAAGATTCGCTGCGTTACTCACATTGATCCCTTGGTCGACATCGAACGTGTCAATATTCCCTGGGACTGCGAATGTTCGAACCGGGATCTGGTTGAGATAATTCGTTGCAAGCTCCCCAGGTCCGAACTGGGTGATGTCCCCACAGATGATGACAAGATCAGGATTGTGGGTGGCAACATTTTTTAAAACAAGGTTCAAGCGATATTGTGCCCCGTGGATATCAGCAACAGCAAGAATCCTCATAGGATTCGGAATAAAGCTGTTGATTAAAAATATTGTGACCCTATGGAAATCTTTTAGGAAAAAAATAAAGAGAGGGGGTTACTGGCTGTCTTGTTTCGGGATGAAAAAATCAGCCATGCTGTCTTCTAAAAATATTTCTAAGAATTTTTCAGTAAATTCTCTACTGAGTTCCATGGGTTCGTCCCTTCCTCTCCTTCTCCTTCGTATTGTAAAACGATGGATTGTATAAATAATTTACTTTCTGACACGCCATCATGAAGCCAGTACAACATTCAGAGTGTTCAAGAAAGATATTAATAAGACCTTCTTTGATAAAGGGGATACATTTCTCTGGGAATGAATCGAAGGGACATTATGACAAAAGAAGAAGAAATCACCAAGAACCTCACCTTGATTGAATACTACAAACAACAGCTTGAATCCATTGATATGCAGCTCCAATACCTGCAGTCAACACTTATGGATTATCAGCGGGCGAAAATGACAGTGGAACAATTAAATGCAGTTGATGACAACTCAGAGATTCTCATCCCTGTTGGTGCTGGGACCTTTGTCAACGGTTCTCTGAAAAACGCATCTAACGTCCTGATTGGGATTGGTGCAGGAATCGTTATTGAAAAATCAGTTGACGCGGCAATAGGAAAACTCGACGAACGAATAAAACGTATCCAAGAAAACCTCGATAAAATGGCGTCCCTGGGCCAGAAGATTCAGTGCGATGCAGAAGAACTGTCGCATAAGACACAGCATATGATGGAAGAAACACAACAATAAAAAAATTGTTAAAAGGGTAAACATGTTTGATTTTCTCAAAAAGAAATTAAAACTCTTTGAAAAAAATATCGAAGCAGAAATCGAATCCGAACTGAAAAAAGAAGAGAAAAAAGAACAAAAAAATCAGATGGAGCCTCAAAAACAACCCATGCAGACTCCCACAC
>DATMWV010000233.1:0-8211 GCA_035562195.1 Thermoplasmatota archaeon | reverse complement strand
ACTCCCGTGTCGTAGGATACATCCGCCCGGTGAACCAATGGAACAAAGGTAAACAACAGGAGTTCCGCGATCGAACCA
Source organism: Thermoplasmatota archaeon (assembly GCA_035562195.1). Lineage (GTDB taxonomy): Archaea > Thermoplasmatota > E2 > DHVEG-1 > DHVEG-1 > SM1-50. The sequence goes on along the minus strand of DATMWV010000233.1, from coordinate 8,133 downwards.
CCTTTGACCTCCGAGAGAAAATCCTTGTCACAGCATGAAGATAGGCGGCTTTCAGAAAACATCATTGCTTGATTATCCGGATCGGATCAGTGCGATCGTGTGGACCAGCGGATGTAATTTCCGCTGTCCCTTCTGTTATAACAAGAATCTTGCACTGGGGACCGCAGAGTTATTCCCTCAGGACGAAATCCTTTCGTTTCTCTCCAAGAGAAAAGCATTGCTCGAAGGCGTGGTCATCTCGGGAGGCGAACCACTCCTCCATGATGATCTGATTGATTTTATAAAAAGGATAAAGGATCTACGACTGCTGGTAAAGATCGATACGAACGGGGCGTTCCCCGAACGACTGAGTGAACTTTTGGAACAACAGCTTGTGGATTACGTTGCCATGGATGTGAAAGCTCCAAAGAAGAAATACCCAGAGCTGACAGGTGTCGACATAGATCTTTCTAAAATAGAAGCATCGATCGACCTGTTGAAAACACAAGCACCAGCCTACGAATTTAAAACCACGTTCATCCCTGGTCTGTTAACAAAAGAAGACATCATTGAGATAGCACAATGGTTGAAAGGAGCGGATACGTACTTCCTTCAACAGTTTAAAATCAAAACACCACTCTTGTCCCCAACGCTTGAAACCAACATACCATATCCTCGAGAGTATCTCGTTGAAACCCTAAAAGAAATACAACCATTCTTCAAACGTTGCAAAGTCAGAGGTGTTTAAAAAAACTAAATAGTACATATTCAATGAGGTTTTTCATGGACTATGAATTAGCGATCATCGGTGCCGGTCCTGCTGGATTTTCCGCTGCGATCTATGCGAAACGATCTGGGATCTCAACGATTGTTTTTGATCGTGGGGGCGGTGGTGGTCTTCTCCAGGTCGCCCCGAATATCGAGAATTATGCAGGGTTTGTTTCTATACCGGGGATTGATCTTGTCGAAAAGATGAAACAACACGCAAGCAAGTACGCTGATTTCCATTTCTATGAGGAGGTAAAGCAAGTCAGCGCAACAGCTAAAGGATTTCTGATAACAACAGAGAAAACCAAGTATCAGGTAGGTGCGGTGATTCTCTGTACCGGAACTGAACATAAGAAACTCGATGTCCCTGGTGAATCCGAGTTCATCGGAAAAGGAGTCTCCTATTGTGCGACATGTGATGGATTTTTCTTCAAAGGAAAACGCGTTGTCGTAGTGGGTGGAGGTAACACTGCACTGATGGAATCGATTTTTTTAAAACAACTCGGATGTAAAGAAGTCACTGTTATCCACCGTCGTGATCAATTCCGTGCGGAGAAGATCTACGAGGAGGAAGCACGTGAGAAAGGAGTGCATTTTGTCTTCAATACCATCGTTGAGGAAATCAAAGGGACGGAAAATGTCACATCTGTGAGTCTTTTTAATCTAGAGACCAGTGAACGATCATCAGTACCGGTTGAGGGCGTATTTGCTTCTGTTGGAGTGTTGCCTCAAAACCAGATAGCAAAGGAACTGCAATTACAGACAAATGAGGATGGGTATATCATAGTCGATAGCCAACAACGCACGAGTGTTCGAGGCGTGTACGCAGCTGGAGACATCACCGGTGGTCTGCGACAGGTAGTCACCGCCTGTGCCAAAGGTGCGATGGCTGCGTTGTCATCAACTGAGGTGCTTGGGAAGAAATACCCTTACTGAAGCACCGGTATCTGCTCGATTTTTTTCTGTTGTAAAATCCTAATCAGATCATCACCACTTTTTTTCACAGGATTACTGAGTGTTCCCTGCGTCGTTTCCGGTTGAATCCCGATGAAAATAATATGTGGCACATCTTTTTCCAGGTACTTGATGAGCACAGAAAGCGGTATCCCATGGGTGCTGAAATGCATGGTTGCGAGTTTCTCTTTCGGAATGATACGGATTTCACCAGGATGAAGATTCATCTCTGCAGCATCGATGATGATCAATGTTTTCGGTTTTTGTCGTTTGATAACCCCGGTATAATTCTCCGGGATCGTCCCACAGTCAAGCACATTATTCTGAGATGAATCATCCTTCAATCGTTTAGCGATGTATGGCCCAATCCCGTCATCGCCTCCTTCTTGATTGCCGATGCAGAGTATCAGTATGTCCATCATCGTCCCTTCATTACAAAATCATTTTGAATAAATAATCTTCTGATACGTCAGGAGAAACCACATAATGCCGGTCCCCGCGGTAGACACACAACTCAACAGCATGTCTAAGGTGAGAAACACATAGGCCATGACGGTCAGCAGGATTGCTGTGATAAGATACATGGACAGCGACTGGCTTTTTGCTTCCTTATGTTGATGATTTCGAAGAATCGCGGGAATCGCGGTGATCATGAACCCGAAGTTGATGATCGTTAGGACAATATCCTGCCATTGCCACATATGTCGCAGGGGATGGCAACAGAGAATATAAATAAATCTTTTCTATGGCCTACCATAACAAATAATGTTCTTGGGGAAATTATGGCGAAGAAGATAACACTTGCACAGGGCGCTGGTGGTGAACTGATGGACCAGCTCATCAAACAAAACATCTTGAGGTTTTTTAGGAGACAAGGCAATGCGGAGGTTCCACTGACTGCCCTTGATGATGCAGCGGTGGTCGATGACATTGTGTTCTCTACAGATTCCCATACCGTGCAACCCTTGATTTTCCCTGGTGGTGACATCGGATCACTTGCTGTCTGTGGGACTATTAATGATGTCGCTGTGGTCGGTGGAGCGCCTCTTGCGTTATCAGCCGGCTTTATCATCGAGGAAGGATTCGCCTTAGATACCTTTGAGACGATCGTCAGAAGCATGGGGCGTATGGCAAACAAGGCAAACGTCCCGATAGTCACGGGAGACACCAAGGTAGTCGAAAAAGGTGCGATTCAGCAGTTCATGATCAACACCAGTGGCATTGGAAAACGAAGCCCTGCTCTTGGAAAAAATATTAAAGAGGTGAAACGGCATAGAAAATTCAGTAGCCGCTGGTTACTTGACAGTAATCTTTCTGCTGGTGATACTCTGATTCTCTCCGGGAATATCGGCGAACATGGTATCGCGTTGTTATCATTCCGTGAGGGATACGGATTTGAGACCACTATTCATTCAGATATCGCACCGTTAAATGGATTGATGAACGTTCTGCTTTCCGAAGGCGGCATTGTGTCAGCAAAGGATCCGACGCGAGGAGGACTTGCAAACACAGTCAATGAATTTTGCGAAAAATCACATGTCGGACTCCTTCTGTATGAAGATGCGATCCCTATCCCAAAGGGTGTCCAATCCGCCTGTGATATGCTTGGTATCGACCCCTTGGAGATCGGCAATGAAGGAAAAGTTGTTCTGGGTGTGGTCCGGGAAAAAGCAGACGACGTGCTTGCTGTGTTGAAGAAACATCCGTTGGGAAAACACGCAGCTATTATAGGTGAAGCTACGAACAAGGTCTCTGGCGTCGTCCTGCAGACCGCGGTTGGTGGGAAACGGATTCTTCGTAAACCGCTTGGTGACCCTGTCCCAAGGATTTGTTGATGTGAACAGAACTTTTTTAATCGTCTCGTAGTTTACCTCAGTAGCAGATAGCAGACGAGGGGTGAATGCGTTATTGTAAAAGGACTGACGAAATCCTTTAAAAAAGCATTATGGGTCTATCACATTAATTCAGGGTCCTGTAACGGATGTGATATCGAAATTATTGCATCGCTCTGCCCGCGGTATGATATTGAGCGGTTTGGTATCAAACTCGTCGGGTCGCCCCGTCATGCGGATGTGCTGCTCATCACCGGGCCGGTCTCACGACAGATGGTTGATAAGGTGAAACGCACCTATGAACAGATGCCTGATCCAAAGGCTGTGATCTGTGTCGGGAACTGCGGTAACACTGGTGATGTGTTTTATGAATCGTATAATCTTGTCGGACCGGTTGATAAAATCCTACCTGTTGATGTGTACGTGATCGGATGTCCTCCTCGACCAGAAAACATTATTCATGGGATAACAAAAGCATGGGAAAAACTAGAAACATTGGAGGCGACAGCGTGACAACAAACACGGTAACACCCGAAGACATCCTTAGTTCCTTCCAGATGAAATTCCCAAAGAGCATCACCGAGCCTCGTATTGAACGTCGAACCGGTGGTACCCTGAAGACTGAATTCATTCATCTGTGGTTCCATATCGAAACAAGATTTCTTAAAGACGCAGTGAAGCATCTTTTCACGTTTGAACAGTACCCTCATTTTGCGGTGACCTCTGGATATGACCTGGGGGATACCATTGAGCTGGTGTATCATTTCTCGTTGTTTCATGGTGAGCGGGGACGAGAGCTTTCGTTGAATATCACGGTTGTCCTGCCAAAGGATAACCCTGTAGTCGACACCATTACGGATCTTATCCCAGGGGCGTTGATCTCTGAGCAGGAAAAACAAGAGATGCTTGGGGTAAAAATACATGGGATCCCCAAGGACGCCCGGGTGTTTGTCGCAGATGATTTCCCAAAGGATGTCTATCCCTGGCGTCGGGATGAAACCGGTCCAGCAAAACTTGTTCGGAATCTTCATGAGGGAGACGTATGACGACAACCTCGAAGACTACATATCAGATTCCGATTGGTCCGATTCACCCTGCGTTGAAAGAACCTGTGAACTTTACCTTTGAAATCGAAGGTGAGAAAATCATCAACGTCGATGTACATCTTGGTCATGTGCATCGGAGCATTGAATGGGCTGGGACGAAACGAAATTTTATTCAGATTTTGTATCTTGCGGAGCGCATCTGTGGGATCTGCTCGTATTGTCATCCGATGTCTCTTGCCTTAGCTGTGGAACGTGCAGCCCATATTCAGGTTCCAGATCGTGCTGAGTATCTCCGGGTGGTCCATGCGGAGCTGGAACGGATCGCCTCTCATATCCTCTGGGCTGGTGTCGCAGCCCATGAGATCGGGTTTGACTCCGTGTTGTTTTTAACCTGGCAAGTCCGGGAGACGGTCTTGGATCTCACTGAGTATCTGACGGGGAATCGGATTACGAAAGGGATCACGATGATCGGCGGGGTACGACGTGATATCACTGCCGAGATGGTCCCGCGGATCCATGAGACACTGCAGGATCTGAAGAAGCAGGTGGAGAAACTCCATCATGTGATGCTGGATGATTCCACGATTCAAATGCGCTGTCGGAACTGCGGGGTGTTGACCAAAGAAGACGCATTGAAATTATGTGCGGTCGGGCCGACCGCTCGTGCATCTGGTGTGCGAAAGGATGTGCGTCTTGACCAGCCGTATTTCGCGTTCGGTGACCTTGATTTTGAGTACACGACCCCTGACGTGCTCACCGGTGAGGTTCATGGGGACGTGTATGATCGTATCATTGTCCGGTTGCTTGAAATCAAACAATCCATTGATCTTATCGAGCAGTGTCTTGACCGTATGCCTGCTGGAGACATTGTTGCGGAGCCGAAGATCCCTGCTCTTCTGACAATCTTGAAGAAGGTGACTGGTGAGGGGATCGGTCGGATGGAGGCTCCCCGTGGGGAGGTCTTTCATTATGTTAGACTCACAGGAGCAGAATCTCTGTATTCCTGGAAGGTTCGGGCACCAACATACAATAACATTCTCCCTTGGATTCCTATGCTGCTCGGTCAGCAGATCGCAGATATCCCGATTATCGCAGCATCAATTGACCCGTGCATGTCCTGCACGAACCGAGTGACCCTTGTTCATCACAACCAGCCAACGATGGTTGATCGTGAGAAACTCCATCAGTTAAGCATCGAAAAAACACAGAGGATGCGTCTATGAGATACACGATGATTCCTCAATTGCTTGCGCAGCTGTTTAAGAAACCATTCACGAACAAACATCCGAGGAAGTATATCCCTTCCTCTTCAACAACTTTTTTCAAAGACGTTCAAAATGGGAAGGTAATGATGACCCCGCCGATTGGGACTCCTGAGCGGTTCCGCGGTAAGATCGTCTATGAAAAAGAGAAATGTATCGGTTGTAAGCTGTGTCTGAAGGTCTGTCCTTCTGATGCTATCATATTTAAAGATGAAGAGAAGAAGATAAAGATTTATCTTGCTCGTTGTACTTTTTGTGCACAGTGTAATGACGTCTGCCCGGTGAATTGTCTTTCCATGAGCAATGAGTTTTTATTGGCTGATACTGAAAAATATTCTCCGAGTCTCATCGTTGAATAACGTAGAAGAAATAGCTTTTAATAGGTCAGTGGTTGTCGGTATTTGTATGGGGAAAACACGAGATCTAGCGAAGGTTCTACTGTTGATTTTGATTGGGATGTTCATCCCGTTTCTTGGATCGATTACTCTTTCGTATGGGTTTGTACCACAGACGATTGTTGTCACGTTCCTTTATTTCCTTGTCTTTTTTGGACTTGAGCTTGGATTTGTGTATCTGTTTTTCTCTTTGAGTGGGAGACGAGCGAACAAGAAGATGGATCAGTATAAACCAAAATAAAAATGTATGGGATTATTGCATCACTTCTCCTTTTATTCTGGTTGTTTCCCAAAGGTAAAAGATAAATAGGAAAACCGGTATCAGGGGTGCAACGAGGTAGAACCATTATGGCAGTAAAAGTTGATAAAGCGACATGTACCGGTTGTGCAGCCTGCGCATCAGCATGCCCTGTTGAGGCAATCAAGGTCACTGAGAAAGCAGAGGTCAATGAAGACATCTGCATTGATTGCGGCACCTGCGTTGATGAATGCCCGGTGCAAGCACTCAGCATGTAAAAGTAAAGAACTCGTTTATTTTTTCTTTTTTTTCCTTTCTAGTCTTTGTCGTACTTTCTGACTGGTCAGTTCTCTGATTGCATCAGCTGCTATCCATCGTGCTGATTTTGAGTCAATGTTCTTTATTTCCTCAGCAGTCTTGAGTGCTTTTTTATTCAGTGAAAGATTCCTTTTCCCGATGTTTCGTAACGCCCAGTTCACTGCTTTTTTTACGTAGTTTCTCTCATCATTCGAATGTCTGATACATAGGGATAAAAAGCGTTCGAAATCCTGTTCTGTTGCTGTCTTGTCATGGACCGCTAATCCTGCGATAAGGGAGAACGCTGCGCGTTTGACAAACTCTTTTTCTTTGTCCGCCCATTGGAACACTTTCTTGTATGCAAGAGGGGAACGGTCAAAGAGACTCGTGGATGCTTGGTCACAGATGTCCCATGAATCAAAATCTTCTGCCCATGCATCCATCTGCTCTGAAGTGATTTGCTGTGGGTCGTCGATAAAGCAGGCGAGCAGTCGTGCGTCATGGAGTGTAGAGTCCCAGAGTTTAAGGGCAAGAGCATGGTTGATACCGATTTCTTTTGCAAGAGGTCGCAGTAGATAAATCGATATCCCAAGGTTGTTGTGCTGGTTGATTCCGTAGCGTGCCATCCCTTTGACGTTCTCTGGGTTTGCCAGGGATTGAAGTTTTGACATGATTTCATCGTAATTCATTGTATGTTCACGTGAATGCTTAATGTGTTTTTATTTCAATATTTTTCCGGTTTCTAAGAACCAGAGGTATAAGTCAAGTTCCGCGAGTGTAAGATTGGTTCGTGTTGCGATTGTTTGTAAGATTTTTTCGATTTCCCTGTATTTTTTTACAGTCAGCGTCTTTGGTTTTTCGATGAGGTGATATCGCTCGAGAAGATCTAGAATATGGAAATCGATGATCGCATAGTCATCAAACCCGATGTTTCTGAGGAAATGACTTGCTTCTTTGTACCCTAGTCCCTTGATGTTGTCGACAAGCCAGGCTCGCCGTTCGTGCCATCCTAATTTCTGGATGATTGATGGGAGTAGGTCTTTAAACTTGACCGACTCAGTAATATAAGCGGCCCTGGTGTTCGGGAATCGATAGCCGTGCTTTCTGAGTTTTTTTGCAAGAGTTTCTTTAGTATCGGTGCAAAAACAAGTATGGAGCTTCGCATGGATATGAATGCTGCGTTCTGAATTGAAGTTTGCTGTCAGGATGCAGAAACAGAGTTCGTTGAAGAGTTCCGCAGCGGAGTTCGTATCGATGTGTTTGAACTCCTGGATCCGCTGTTGTATTGTTGGTTGTATGCTGCTCTGTTTGAGGTCGTTGATGGTGGAAAGCAGGTCATTCATACGTTCTCCGCATTGGAAT
>DATMWV010000232.1:0-4453 GCA_035562195.1 Thermoplasmatota archaeon | reverse complement strand
TCCTGTCTCAATAAGGTCGTGATGATGCGCTGGCATTGATAATGACCATACATCGATTCTGCTGGATTGAGGATGACAGCAGTCTTGTTGGTGCTCCCTTGGTATCGTTTATAAATATATGGATGGATAGGATTTCTCATGATATCTTTTTCCTCAAGGAAAGGGTCCAGAAGAACAGTGTACGATCCGTCGATGAATTTCACGGTAATCGATGTCTCGATAAGGCTTGCGTATTCAATCAATGGATGCAGAGTGTACCATCGTTCCAAATCTCTCAGAGGATTTGAAGGGGTGTTGCTTGAAGTTTGTGCGGCTCGTATCTCATGTAGCCCTTCCTGGATAATCGCATCAGAACGTATCAGAGGAACCGGTCCAAGGTTTTCAGCTGCGCATACCTGAAAAGATCCATTACTCAGTCCGAGACTGAGGAGCAGGAGGATTGATAGAATTTTTGTTCTCAATTGGTTGACCATGTTCCCTATAGTACTCATTCATGAGAATTCTATATAAATATATCGGAGGAGAAATAAAAAGAAAAGGAAAAAATGAGTCAGATGTTCAGACCAGCCCAGGATACAGCTCCTGTAATACCTGATCCATGATCTGGTTCACGACCTCATTGAGATTCAGACATTGTAAGATCCGTATGGTGAACACTACGACGATAAGGGCGATAACCAGCACAACTGGGATCATGACAATCGCGGTGATGACACAAGCAAATGGGTTTGTGGTGTTCAGACTAAGTGGGAGTGGCGAATTGAGTTGTTGTGCTGAAAGCTTTGGTTCTGCGCTGCGGATCTCATCAATGAAGAGCGATGGATCGTTTTTCAAGCGATTCAAATGGGTTTTAAATTGAGCCATCGTAATGCCGCTTTCTTGTAAGAGGGCGATAACCCGTGGGTTTGAACTGATGACTTTGAGGAATTTTGCGAAAAAATCAGGGTTTGCATTCAGCAGTTTAATCGTTCGATCAAGTGCGATATTCAAAGAAGGTTGTACCGGGCGGAAGAGATGAGAATTCATTCCTTTCCCAAGAAAATGAGACTGAATCGTTTGCTGGCTAACCGCGTGAATCGAACGTTGGGTTCGAACCGCAAACAAGGGTGATTCAATTTTTTGTGATGATTGTTCATCATTTGACCCGATCACAGAGCTAAATGAGGCAATCACTAAGAGAACGGCAGCCGTTATGGTTACTATCAGAGTCTTTTTCTCCATATTTCTTTCCCCAACAAACTTATCATTGTTCCTGTATTTAATTGTTGTCCTTGTATAATATAAACGGGAAATAAGGAAAAATGTTACGGGATAAGTAACTCGTTAAAGAGGAAAAACTCAGTGTCATAGAACTGGCGTTGTCGTTTTGTAGGTTCTGTAAACGTCCCCCCCAGGACAGCATCGGTAAATGTATAAGAGTCGACAACGACGATCAGTCGTCCTATCTCTGCAGTGGTGGTATTGTTAAATTCGACATAGGCTGCATAGACTTCGTTTTTGTCATTCGTTAACAGCTGGTCACCCCCGGTAATGGTCAAATAGGGAGACGTCATATTTCCAATCGGTATCTGACTTGTATTTTCACTTTCATTAGAGAAGAGAACTGAATCGGTCATGGTTGTTGTAATCCATATCCCAAAGTTTCCGAGCAGTTCATTTGCTGTTGATTGAGGATTCTTGATGCTGTCCATGAGGAGTAATCGGCCGCTGTTCTCAAAAAAGGTCGTCAGAAGCTGAACATCTGCCTCGGTGAATGGTTGTGTCGGGTTGACGATAACAATGATATCACCATTGCTCGTCGCATCTTTGAGTGTTGCTGCTATTGAAGGAACACAACCGACTCGTTGGGTCCAGACATAGAACGTCCCATAATTATTGGTGTTTTCACCAAGTGTAGATGTCGGTTTTACAGAGATGTTAAACGACGAATGCTGCTGCTCAAAGCATACCTGGGTATAGTCTTTCTGAGGGACGGGAGGAGGATAGGAGAGGTTGGTAAGATGGGAACAGAGTGGTGCTGCGAGTGAGAACGCAAGGATCCCGGCGAAGAGAAACATCCATAGGACCGTGAGTTTTTTATCGTTTCTGAGAAGAACGAGAAGGCTGATAAAAAAAGTAATGGAAAGGGCAAAAAGAACGATGGTAAGATACGGTGAAGAATTCGTTCGATTCAGATAGTCCATGACGCCTAAGGTGAAGGAGGGGTACCCGTCAGTGAACAGACAGAAGCTGGAAAACACCGTGCTATCGGTGAATGCCACAACCCTGCCTGCCCCGTATTTCATCGCGGCTGCTTGGAGGAGATATCCGCATTCGGAGTCTGGAGAAGCAATCGATTCTCTGAAGAAGTTCTCAGTCGAATAGGTGCCAGGTTCGCTGATGATTCGATTCCCGATGATGATATTCTGCATGCGTACCGATGCAGAAAGGGAGGTCGGCTCCAGGGTGCAGGAGGTCATGAAATCGAATTGTGCGACATGGCGTATCACCGGATGGGCGAAGAACAGATCAGGTTCGTAAATGGAGAGATCCCCAGTTCCCAGCTCATAGGTCGCATCGGTTTTATATCGAATCCCGAACTCTTCGGAGATCTGGTTGAGAAATGTGTTCATACCGAACACGTTGGTATGATCCCCGATCAAATAGAGTCCGCCACCATGTTCGACAAAGTCCTTGATCGATTGAATCTCCTGTGTGGTATAGCTTTCCGTTGGACATTTCAGGATGAGGATATCGTAGTTGGCAAGAAGATCCTGTGAGAATGTCGTATTCATATTTGTCTCGACGACATAATGGTATTGCAACCATTGTGCCCATGAATAATAATTGTAGGTGGAGAGCAGCCCGTACCATTCGGTATCGAGTGGTCGAACCGTGTCTTCCCATTGACTATGGTATTCATCGATAAGGACGCGACCATTTTTTAGCGACCCGGGGTCCTGGAAAAGAAATGCACTAGTCAAGGAGAAAATACACAGAAACATCAGGAATAAGGCAGTCAGTTGTTTCTTTGTCAGATGCAACGATGGTGCTTGTATCGTCAGCTCAGAACAATCTGTAAGTGGAAGGAGTTTCATGAGCAGGAGTGCGAAGGGGATAAAACTAAGGGTCGTGAGGAGAGGATCCCAGAAGATTGAAAGGTCTGCGGTGGTCAGGTACAGGACAAGAACAGCGACAAAACGCAGGATAGCGTAGAGAGCACCGGTGATAAGGAAAATCATGGTATTTCTCAGCATCTGTCTTTTTTTATAGAACATCACAAAGACAAACAATGCCCCAAGAAACATGTTCAAGGCGAGAAAGAAACCGAGTTTCTCCCAGGTGACTGTGACAGCAGAGGTCTGTTGGACAGTCTGGACAAACAGAAGACCATTGTTCGTGGAAGTCTGTACGCCTAGGATGTTTGCTAGCGGGGAGATTGCTGGTGCGAGGATATCAAGACGATGTCCATGGGAGATAAAGGAGATGTAAACGGGGAAGACCATCATTTGAATCAGCAGGATTACACCGGCGAGTGAAATACCCAGAGGGATTGCGTGAACGCGTTCAAATTTATAGGAAAGCAGGGATGCAAGCAGTCCAATGATCAGAACCAGAAGCCCAAGGTTGTAAGGAAAAGGCACGAAGAGCAGTGCTGCTACTGAGGGGATGAGAAGAGCTGTATATCGGATCTCCATCTGTTTTTGTACTGAGCGACTGATCCCAACGATGACACATCCGATCCCAACGATGACGCAGAGCGATCCTGCGACGAGATCCGGTATCATGAACTGAGGAATGAAGAACAACCAACTTGCTGAGAGGAACAGGAGTCCAAGCCAGAGGAATCGTTTCATGGTTGCCCCTCCGTCAAGGATAATTCATCGAGCAGGTATTTTATAAAAAGGATGTTCCCTGGCCAGTAGTCGTAAATAGACTCAAGGTTCTTGTCCAGCAGGTATTGGCTGTCACCGATCAGAAGGAGGCCGCCAGCTCCGTAGTTGATGAATACGACGAGATGAAACGTGAGGTCATTCCAGGTGAAGTTATAGAAAGAGGTTGTTTGATTGTGTTGAAACGACACCGGCCAACTATCGACAAATCGTGGTTCGTTTTGATACAGGGTGATGTTTTCTTCCACATACGGGACCGGGCCTAATGGCGTCGGCTCAATATCCATAGCGAACGCTTGGAGGAGTGGGAGGGAAGCTTCCTTATCTTCATATCCGGTTGCAAGCAGGACGACTCCACCGTTTGTCATATAGGACTGGAGGAAGGTGACTTCGTCTGCGGTGAACGCTGCGGTCGGAGCATTAAAGATGATAAGGTCGCTTTTCGCTATTTCTTCTTTGGAAAAATCAGAGAGAAGCAGGGGGAGGAAGTTGTTTCGTTCGAGGTTAACGATCAGACCATTGACCGAGTTATCAGTAAACGATTCCATGGAAAAACGCTCACCATGGGATCTATCGATGTA
>DATMWV010000231.1:0-21965 GCA_035562195.1 Thermoplasmatota archaeon | reverse complement strand
CCTATAAGTATGTTATTAATTCGAAACATCTTTGATAAAAAGTTCTTTGAATTTAATATGATGGGCTAGACCAAGTTGTTCGTTAATTTGATATAACAAAGAATTATTCATATAAAACCTCTGAAAATAACATATATGGTAAAAGTTCTTTAACCCTACAGTTTAAATATTAAAAGCTGTATACTGCCTCACTTCTACCAGATAAAACAGGTGAACTATGGGTAAAGGAATAAACGCCGCGCGCCAACTAAAGAAAGCGCGAAAGAACCAGTTGTGGAACGATCGATACTACAAAAAACGAATCCTCCATTTAAAAGAAAAATCAGATCCACTCGGAGGCGTACCCCAAGCACGAGGCATCGTTATCGAAAAAGTCGGTATCGAGGCAAAACAGCCGAACTCAGCGATCAGGAAATGCGTAAAAATCCAGCTTATTAAGAACGGTCGGCAAATCACCGCATTTGCTCCAGGGAACCATGCGATTGGGTTCATCGATGAACACGATGAAGTCGTCGTTGAAGGCATCGGCGGTCGTATGGGACGAAGTTACGGTGATATTCCTGGTGTCCGTTTTAAAGTCATCAAGGTAAATGATGTATCCTTAGATCAACTGGTAAAAGGAAAAATTGAGAAACCAATGAGACGATAAATATGAGTGAAAAGAAAGACCCACAACCCAGTGCAGCATTCTTCCCAATGTTCTCAAAATACGACATCAACACCGTAAAAATCGAAGACCTAGGCCTACAACGCTACATCAACCTCGAAAACAAGGATTTCTTCCTAGGGGCACCGCATGCGAATAAAATGTTCGGGAAAGCAAATGTACCGATTATCGAACGGCTCATCAACATTCTGATGAAAACCGAGATGTACACCGGACAGAAGACCAAGGCATACACTGCGGTCCGCAAAGCCTTTGAAATCATCGATAAACGCACCAAGACAAACCCTGTCCAAGTCCTTGTTGATGCATTACAAAACGCAGCACCGAAAGAAGAAACAACCAGGTTACGATTTGGTGGCATCATGGTTCCAAAAGCAGTGGATATCTCACCACAACGCAGACTTGACATCGCATTACGGAACATTTGTTCTGGTGCAATGAACGCGAGTCATAAAAACAAGAAAAGAATCGAGGCATGTCTTGCTGATGAGCTCCTCAAGGCTAGCAAGAATGATCCTGCATCTTTCTCAGTTGCAAAGAAAAACGACCTTGAGAGAGTCGCCAAAGCAGCTCGATAAAAAAAAAATAAGATATGAACTTTTGAAGGTGTATAACATATGGGGCGAAAAGAAGATAATATTCAGAAAGCAACAGCGCTGATGAATAAATTAGATCATATTCGAAACATTGGGATTGCTGCTCATATTGATCATGGAAAAACCACGTTTTCTGATAACCTGCTTGCAGGTTGCGGTATGATGAGCGAAGACCTCGCAGGAAAACAACTGGTACTAGACTACGATGAGCAAGAACAAGCACGAGGGATTACGATTAACGCAGCATCAGCATCTATGGTTCATAATGTTGAAGGACAAGATTACCTGATTAACTTAATTGATACACCAGGTCATGTTGACTTCGGTGGCGATGTCACCCGTGCGATGCGAGCAGTTGACGGATGTATCATTGTCGTCTGCGCTGTTGAAGGCGCGATGCCACAAACCGAGACGGTGATTCGTCAAGCGATCCGTGAAAAAGTCAAACCCGTTTTGTTCATCAACAAAGTAGATCGACTCATCAATGAGCTTCGAGTCACACCCGAAGAAATGCAAAATCGATTCATTAAAATCATTAATAAATTCAATGAATTACTTGATCGAGTGGTCGCTGACGATTTCAAAGGAAAATGGAACGTGAAAGTCGAAGACGGTAGTGTCGCGTTTGGTTCCGCGTTCCATAACTGGGCTGTCTCCCTCCCACGCATGAAAAAAACCAATTTAGGGTTCAAAGATGTGTATAACTACTGTAAAGACAATGACCAGAAATCCTTAGCGAAACGATCCCCTATCCATGAAGTTGTCTTAGACATGGTTATTGGTCATCTTCCACCCCCCAATGTTGCACAGAAATATAGGATTCCTCATATCTGGAGAGGAGATCTGACAACTCCACTTGGAAAAAACATGGTTGAATGTAACGAGAACGGGCCACTCGCGATGATGGTTGTAAAAATTATCCTTGATCCCCATGCCGGGGAAGTAGCGATTGGACGGATGTTCAGCGGAAAGATCCAACGTGGACAGGAATTATATGTCATTGGAATGCCGAACAAGAATCGTGTACAACAAACCAATGTCATGGTTGGGCCTGATCGTATCCCAATTGACTATGTGAGTGCAGGAAATATTGTTGCTGCAACAGGTATCCGTGATGCCATCGCAGGAAGCACGGTGACCGATGATCCTAACGCAGAGCCGTTTGAACGGATAGTACATGTCTCAGAACCCGTCGTCACGGTTGCAGTCGAAGCGAAAAACACAAAAGACCTCCCTAAACTCGTTGAGGTGCTCCGATTAATCTCCAAAGCTGATCCAAGCATCCAAGTGCAAATCAACCAGGAGACTGGGGAGAACCTGATGTCCGGTATGGGAGAATTACATCTAGAGATTACGGAATATCGTATCCGCAATGACCATAAAATGGAAATTGTCTGCTCTGAACCTATTGTGGTCTATCGTGAGACTGTCAGCAAACCAAGTCCCCATAAATTCGAAGGGAAATCACCGAATAAACATAACAGATTCTACATCGAGGTAGAGCCTCTTCCGGAAAACATCGTCAAAGCGATTTACAATAATGAATTACCAGAGAACGTGAAGAAATACAAAAAAGAAACAGCAAAAATCCTTCAGGACCTCGGGATGGACAAAGATGTCGCCAAAGGAGTCTTTGGTGTACATGGTCTGAACATTATCACCGATACCACCAAAGGTATCCAGCATCTCTTCGAGACAAGGGATCTTATTATGGAAGCCTTTGACGAGGTGATGAAAAGCGGACCTACTGTCTCAGAACCCTGCCAAGGTGTCTTAGTGAAACTTGTCGATGCAAAACTCCATGAAGATGCTATCCACCGAGGACCCGCACAGGTGATCCCCGCAGCCAGAAACGCTATCTATGGTGCGATCACCATTTCCGAGCCTACCTTACTTGAGCCAATGCAGAAAGTTTTTATCAGCACCCCTCAGGAAATCATGGGTGATGCATCACGGGAACTGAATTCCAGACGCTCCGAAGTCAAAGACATAAAAACCGTTGGAGACTCCGTGGAAATCGAAGCAAAAGCACCTGTTGCTGAGATGTTCGGATTTGCATCAGCGATACGATCTGCAACTGGCGGAAGAGTCTTATGGAACACAGAGAACATGGGTTTTGAACCCTTACCGCGACAGCTGAAAGATCCCGTGATTAAAAAGATTCGTGAGCGCAAAGGCCTCAAACCAGATCCCTACCCAGCTGATTACTACATGGGATAAAACCATTGGTAGGAATATTTCCAAATTCTTAAAAACCATGTGTGAATACAGTGGCGACTATGCAGCGAGGAATCATCCCGATCAACCAATTTTTCGAGTTGGAATACCGGTACTATGAGAAGGATCTAACCTATAAATATTTCAACAGACGTTTCGAAATCTACCTCATCGGAAAAAAAGGGATGCAAAAGATCTACATCTTGCATATGGACAACTGCGATCGACGACCAGGCCGATGGGCTCCTCATATCCACCGTGCATCACAAGTCGCAAAGAAACTCTATTTTGGGGTCTCCACACTCAACTGGAACGAAATAAAGGAAAACTTTCTCTCAGCCATCATCGGAGAAATCGGTGATACTTACAAAGCAGATGCAAAGAAAGCGGTCGTAAATTTGCTCTCACCGAAACTATAATAAAAGAAAAGAAAAAAGGATTTTCTAAAAATTTTTTCGTCAGGTGATACCGTATTTCCCTTGCGGTGTTTTGTATATCTGTCCGTCTCTGCTTAATCTATCCAATGCTTCCTCTACCTTACGTGATTCGATTCCTTTGATCTCTGCTTCACTAATGATATCTGCTCTGTTAGCACTTTTATCCTCAGATTCAGCACAGAGTCCTTGTATGATATCAAGCAATAACCGCATCCGTTCATGTTGACTATGGCTAAATCCTGTCGCAATGATGTCAATATCAAATCGTCCGGTCTCCCGATCAGTTCCTACCCGTCGGAGATACTGATCGATAATCGAGATTGCCCGTTTCGCATCCTCAACCGTTGCCTCCTGACTGAGCCGTATCCGAGCACTTGCTTCAGCAAGTCGCACAAACGCCTCAAGCTGTCGTGGGGTAAACGGCACCGAATCCTTCGATGAGCTACGGAAATCGACGTAGTAATTCTGCAGAATATCTAAGGCATCATCCGTCATCACCGGGAAAACATTTCGTTTCGCATATGCGACGTACTTCCGAAGGAACTCAGGTTCAAACACCGGGAGTACATGTTTCATGAATTTTGATTCCTGCTCCTTCGAATACAACTCATCAGAGGTTTTATTGAGATGCTCATGGATCTCTCCTCCTTTGTGAGATTGCAGGATATGCGTCGCAAGATCTGTATCTGTCTTCCGATTTGGTTTATCAAGAATGGAAAAGATAAGGTCAAAACGCGACAACAAAGCTGGCGGCATGTTGATCTGCTCATGCATCGGGATAAACTCATCAAAACGCCCCAGTTTGGGGTTAGCAGCAGCCAAGACCGCACAACGTGACTTCAGGGTCGCATTGATTCCTGCCTTCGCAACGGAGATCTCCTGCTGTTCCATCGCCTGATGCAAACTGCTCCGGTCTGTTTCCTCCATCTTGTCGATCTCATCGATACACGCAAGACCTTTATCAGCAAGCACAAGTGCACCAGCCTCAAGAGTCCATTGCCCCTCACCGAACTCGTCACGGACAGCAGCAGCAGTTAAACCAGCCGCAGAGGATGCTTTCCCTGACGCATACACGCTTCGAGGAGCAAGCTTCAACATATACGACAACATCTGTGATTTTGCAGTACCGGGGTCTCCTACGAGCAAGGCATGGATATCCCCACGTGTTCTGGTCCCATCAGGCATTTCTTTCGCTATCCCTCCAAAGAGTTGAAGGACGAGTGCGTCTTTTTCGATTTCAAGACCATAGATAGTCGGTGCGATACTCTGCCGCATCTTATCATAAATCAACAGATCCTTACTGATGGTAAGGATTTTTTCTTCATCTTCCTCAGTCACCACAATTTCTTCAAATGCATACTCCTGGCTTTCAATACTGATCGCATCCATTGTTTTATCAAACGAGGTAAGACGGAATGTTCCCCGATGACGTGCCATTGAATGAAGAATGCCATTCACAATCACACGATCCCCCGGAGCAACGCCTCCTACAAGATCATCCTCAAGATACACACTGATACGCTCTGGCTGAGCCCCACCACGCAACCCCTCCGGGTTCTCCTGAATCTCAATCTTCTGAGAGTCAATAAATGTCGAAAGCGTCGTTGACAGTTTAAAGGACGACACCCGCCCACACCCACCTTGATCCTCATAACACTCAGACGGCTCCTTCAGGATATCCTCATCCTGGTCAATCCGCATCACCGCACCACACTTTTGACACTGAAACGCGGCGATCTGCAGCTTCGGTCGCACCTCCGTGATTTTCTTCACAAGCCCTTCGACTGCGATAAACGTCCCTAGACGGTTCGCCCGAATCTTCCGAATCAGCACCTTCTGAGACTCAGGAATATTCTTTACACGAAAATGCAGCTGCATCTTCTGCTCTGCAGCAACATCAATAAGCTTCAAGGCTTCTTCAGCATTGAAAAGGGCTTTAAACGGCTGACGAAGCAATATCTCCGCAAGCTTCGGATCCGCTTTATCCACATCCCAATAATCAAGAAGCAAACTCCGCCGCTCTGGATACTCTGTTGCCACTGTCTCGATTTCTGCTTTGTAATTATCCTCAAAGAACCCCTGCCAGGATGCCGTGAGACTCTCGTCTTTCACCAATCGAACCATAGGAAAACCTCCCGTACTTGTTAAACATCATGGATATTTAAAATTTTGGCGGGTGTAGACGCCTCTTGAGTGGGTGTGCGTGATATACAGGTGACTGCCCGTCTGGATTCTCAACCCCGTTAACCCTCTGAGCATCGGCAGTCTGTGGTAAGGCTGCTCACTTCCGTGCCTCACCCGGTTTCCACAGCGAAGATAGACACATGACCCTCCGGTCATATGCGGTTATCACCTCTGATCCCAAAGGACAAGGCGTCATAGGCAACAAACGGATCACGAGATACTCGTTACACCGCCTCGTAAGATCGACCCCAGCGTATCGGCGATTTCTGGTTGCAGGGAACGCCTAGCTCCCCGGTCTATTCTACACCTTTCGCCACTGTTACCAGGAACGACGGCTAAGCTGTCGGTAGTAGTTAAACATTTGCACGAATAAAATAACCAACCCTACCGCTAAAAACGCAACATCACGCATCACTGCGATCAATGCGTTTGTAAGTTCATAATTGTCACCATAGACTTTCCCAGCATTGAGCGCATCAAGAAAAAGAAGATAAATGAACACAGCGATAATAATGAAAATAATTACGTTTATGTAAAACGACCATTTGTTCCAAGTTTTTTTATCAACCGGAAGAATTGGGTTCTCACTCATACACACCGACCTACAACAAGCATGAGTAAATGGATATAAGAATATTATGATTCTGTCAGCTGTTAGAAAAAATCAGTTAATTTCGTGTTTTTCACCTTATCGCTTACAAACATCGAATCAATGGATTTCTCCACAAGAGCGATACGCTGTTTCGCGTACAAAGGAAGGTTGTATTTCTCAGCGATCTCTTTTGAGATATTAAGATATTTCTTCACAGACATTTCATGGACTGTCAGGGTGAGCTTCCCGTTGCATTTCGTACACACGCCCTGAAGAGGGATTCTGCGATATGTCGTGTTACATAAGGGACAACGCACAGACTGTTTGCTAAACGCGCGAAGATTCCCAAGAATATCTGGGAGGAAATGTCGTTCGATGACCTTGTAGGCAACATCTGCTTCATCGACCGCCCGGATTTTCGCAGCCAGACTGAGCTGCACATTCATTTTCTCCATCATAGTCTTCAACGTCTTATACAACGATTCCTTTGGTCCTTCCGAGATATTATCGGTATCATGAGTAAATCCGAACTGTTCATATTGAAGCTCGGTGCCGAGTCGTGACGCGACCAATCCCATCTTTGACTCTAGGTTCTTTGAATGTTCATGTCGTAAGGTCGCCTCGTAGAACTCCAGGGGATATCGGGAGAGGGTATCGAGGTTATGTGCTTCTTTATCGACCTCTGAGGGATCAAGTCGCGTGGTTAAAATCAAGGGTAGATCCATTTTTCCTCCCCGTTTATCTGGGATATAGGCATGGGAGAAATTCAGTAACGCGTCCATGAGCAACATGAGGCCATCTTCATCGCCGTCGGCGTTGCGTCTTTTTGTTGCATGAAAAAATGGATGCGCATAGCATACCTGTGCAGTTGTAAACCCAATGATTCGTGCGAGTGCCCCAGCAGAGGTGTGTGGTGCGAGTCCGACGACCAGATGACCCGTCAGATCCTGCATTTTTTTAATCTTATAGAAACGAGAAACACCGTAAAACTTAGTGAGCAGATCATCGATAAATTTTGAGACTTGCACAAAATATTCAGCACAAGCGTTAGCAACGATGACATCCTGGACTTTCAGTTCGCAGATCTGATCTTCGCTGAGAAGCTCGTTTCCCAAGTAATCTTTTGTATATCCAAGTTCCTTGAGTCGTTTCAAGGGCACGCCGATCTCTTTTGGTTTGAAATGTGTTAACGGCGCATCTGTCATATCGAATCGGATGGTCCCATCTTTGAACACGTACACATTATGTTTTGCCCGGAGGATCCCTTTCTCCAAGGGCTCCGGGGTTTTATGTTTCGAGATCGTGCCGATGACTCCTTTGATGGTCTCTGGGAGTAAGTGTTCTTTGACGTTCTTCTGTGCACGCTCAAGTTCCTCGGACAGGTTAATTATCTGTTTCTCTAGTTTTCCTTCGATTACTTCGGTATGAGACCCACAGACGCATGTCAGATGAAACGTGACTGCATTGCATTTCGGGCATCGCCGTTTTCCTACTTCCACTTCGATGGTGACGTTCTCTGCAGCGTTTTTCACGAGACGTTGATTTCCCCCGTAATCCCCAAGTGGGAAAAGGACGTGTGGTGGTGGTCGCATTTTCCGTGGGCTTGCTTTTTCTGGTCTACCCATCCGCGTACCGATGCGGAATGGCGCGCGAGGTTGGATTTTCACTCCTGCGAGCGCGGAGACAAAGGAGAGTGTCGTTTCACCTTCCGAAGGACTTCTGTATCGTTCGGTAGTGAGGATAGTTCCTTCCATCAGGTCAAGACCGCAGCAGCGTATCAAAGGATACGCATAGGTGGTGATCCGCATTGTTCCTTCTCGCTGAGTATGTAGTACCCCTAGTTCGATGAGTATGTTTTTTATTTCTTGGTTGTTTGGTAATGAAAGTGTCGTTTGTTCTTCGGTGAGAATGTTTCCTTGTTCTTTGATAAAGGTCATGAGTATTACTTGGTCGGTGATGGGGATGTCATGCCAGAAGAGGTTACAATCTGGATGAAGTGGGACATGGTATTGTTTTGAAAGGAGAAATGCATCGGTTGGTAGGGGATGATAGAGGTCGACGTGTCTACCAAAATCTTCATCGATTTTTTGTTGAAGTATTTGATCTGCAGTGGTGATATCAGAGATGATACCAGTTTTTGGAAGACAACCAACTATGGTTTGAAGCTCTTGTACCCACCATTCATAGACATAGGATGCATCAGGAAGATAGGAGTTGTTTTCGATGAACTCCCCGAAAGGAATAAGAATTTCTCCTAGATCAATGATTTTTTTTACGTCGCTACGGATGTTCTTGACGTCGTTGATCTGGATGAGGTCGCCGTTCTGCAGTAGTACGATAGGACCTTCGATTTGGTCGCAAGGGGTGCCGATGGTTCCTTTGCCTGGTCGTTCGGTTTTCATCTGGGTGCCGACCGTGATGAAGCTGTCCAGCAGGAACATGGTGGCGGGATTGATCGCTGTTGAGGCAAGCCCCGCAGTACGTGCCCGTCCATATCGGAGGCGGAATCCTCCTTTCCGGGAGGGATGGGACAGCACTGGTCTGCCTGCGATGACCTCACCGATGTATTTGTATGACGGAGGGATCATTGGGATTTCGCCGCTTTCTTTGGTAGGTTCCACTCCTTTGTTGACGAAAGGTTCGAGGAACTCCCATCCAGGGAGCTTCATTTTTTTGATGTGTTTGTTGATTTTTGGTGCTTTGAGGCAAAGGCCTTCTGCGATAACAAGACATGCGCCTCCACGCAAACGGTTGGTTCCGACCCTTGGGAGGTCGCGGTATCCTGCGACTTCTTCATCCTCGGTTCCTTCACCGTTGATGCAGATCGGACAGTGTTTCATGATCAGGTCGATTTCATCAACTGAGGGGAGGTATTGCAGGTGTTGAACTCTTTTATATAAAGGAATTTCTTCTTTAAGCCGCTCAATTTCCCCTTGTGTGGCGATGTAGCGGCCGATACCTAGGTCGCGACGTACTACATCTGCGATCAGAACACTCATGGCTTGACCAGTTCCTCCCGCGCTTCGTATGGGCCCTGAGAAGTACAGGTCGACGTAGTTGGTGCCGTCGTTGTTTCGTCCGACTCGTACCTCTGCGATTCCTTCGAGCGGGGCGACCAGGACTCCTTCGGTGAGGATGGCTAGACCTGTTCGGATTGCTTGGTCCAATGCTTGTTCTATAGTGTCGAAGTGGTAGGTTTTCCGGTCCGCGATCATCCGTGCGATCTCAAGAGAGACAAGCTCTCTGTTACCGATTTTTTGGGTTGCTTGTCTGATTTTCGGTGCGATTCCTTCTGGTCCGACGAGTTGTTCCACACGGGCAGCAAGATCGAGTGCCTGGGGGATTTCAACAGTAAGCTCAGGGTCGCATCCTTTTTTACGTGCAGAGTTCGCCAGTAGATAGCATGTGTCGATATCCTGCTGAAGCTGTTGAAAATATGCACGCATAGCTGGACTTGCAGCGATATCTCTGGACGTCTCCCCATCCATAATTCTCATGCTCGGAAAATAAACAGTTTCTACATAGCAGATTCTCACTTAAATGTTTGTGTTCTTGTGGAAAAAAAGAGATAGTGTTTTTTCTTTTTAGTTATGTGGATGTTTTACTGAAATCCATGGCAGTCGCATTCCCGGTTTTAAGGTCGACAATGGGGAGTTTTGCTGAATCAGGGACGAAATTCATCATCTTCTGGTAGGAGGTCTGTGACTGCCAGCTGGAGGCGTTAATGAGTATGACGCCTCGGTAGTTGTCGATAGATGAGGTGTGGACATGGCCGGTGACGAAGATATCTGGGACCTGGTTGATGAGCATGTAATCCTCATGTTCTGGGGCTAGTGGGGTGTATCCCCCGTAGGTTGGCGCGAGGTGTCGTTTCTTCAGCATAATTTTCATGACCTCGGTTGGCTCGTTGTAGTTCAGGGATTGAATGCTTGTCGAGTAATCAAGCAGGCTTTGTCCATGGTAGGACAGGATGTTTACTCCATGCAGTGAGAAGTAGGATGGGTTTCCGATGAAAATGAATTCTTTTCCTGAGAAAAGGTCCCGTATTTCTTTTTCAAACGCGGGTTGTGGCTCTGCGGGTCGTACTGCATCATGGTTCCCGGGTTGGAGAAGAATCGTGATATGGTCAGGGATATATTCGAACTGCTTCGCAAGAGCCTGGTATTGGTCGTAGATATTACTGATGGAGAGTTCTTTTTCCTGATTTGGGTAGATGCCGATACCATCCACAAGGTCACCGGGGAGTACGAGGTATTTCAGTTTGCTTGCAACATCTCTTTGCCGGGAGTTCCCCAGGTCTCCATTGATCCAGCGGAGGAATGCGTTCCATTCAGTTTCCATGAACATCTTACTGCCGATGTGGACGTCGGAGAGGAATGCAACGCAGAGGGGGGATTCTATTCGTTTTCTGTCTTGTTGCATTTTTATGTCTGGGTAGATGATGTTTTGAACAATGATGAGGTCTTTATTTTTACTAATTTTTCCGACCACCCCAATGACTTCATCAAGCATCACTTCGTTTGCCAGCTGCATTATTTCTGTGTTACTTTTTAGTGCCATGAGTGTGGCTGAACCGGTGTCGTCTTCGATTTCGATGAGCCGATGACCGTTATGTGTGTTTTTCACGTTTTTTACGATCCCGATGAGCTGCACATCGACCATGGTTTTTTTTATACGGTTGATAGGGATGAACTGAGAGATTTCTCGTCTCTGGGTGGTTAGAATCTTTCGTATCGTTTGGTAGCGTTCTCTGAAGAGGCTGACGAAATCCTGGGTGGTGCCCTCACTGGTTCTTTTTCCTGTGATATCATTGAGGATGCGTACTTCGGAATCGTAGTCCCTCGCCAGTGGTTTCCAGCTTTTGACTGTTTTTATATCAAGGGGTTGGAGTGGTTTTTTCTCTTCCGGTTGTGTTTCTTCTTCGGTGTCCTCTTCGTCTTCTTCTTCGTTGATTTCTTTTGGGAAACTTGGTTTGTTGTATATTTTTGAAAGCATCTTTTTTTGGAATTCCTTTTCAATGGTTTTTTCAACAGGAGGTAAGGGTGGTGCTGGTGTTTGTGGAGGTGGTATGGTTAGTGGTGTTTCGATGAGTTGCTTGGTTGATGCTTCAATGTCCTTGATGGTGTCAAGTGCGAGGAATAAAGGATATTCTCTAAGGTTTTTGACGAGGAATGCAGCAAAATCATCTGGATGTTCTTTTGAGAAGATATACGTGAGCGCGTCAGGAAGGACGAACGTCCCATGATCTGAGAAGAGTTTGAGGATAGATTGCATTGTCTCGCCCACAAAAATATTTCAAGAGTCTGTATATGTCATGTTGTTTTTAGTGTTATGGTTGCCTTGTGGTTTTTGTTTGCGTTTTTACCTCTTGTTGTCGATCATTCATTGAATTGAAAGCTTTAATATCTTGAAGTTATTAGGTGTTTGGTATGACGCAGATTTCTGTAGCTAAACAAGGCAAGACTACTGCGCAGATGAAGCAGGTTGCGAAGTCTGAGAAGACCACCGGAGAGTTGGTCCGGAGAGGGATTGCTGCTGGTCGTATCGTAATTCCTTCTAATCCGATTCATGCTCCGTCCTGCCTTGGCATCGGAAAAGGATTGCGCGTCAAGGTGAATGCGAACATTGGGACGTCCCGTGAATATTGCAATTTGAAAGAAGAGGTGGAGAAGGCAAAGGTCGCAGTTGCTGCTGGTGCGCATGCGGTGATGGACTTATCCACGGGTGGGGATCTTGATGCGATTCGTCGGAGGTTGCTTAAAACCGTGCCTGTCCCTTTTGGGACGGTCCCTATCTATCAGGCGGGGATTGAGGCAATTGAGACGCGTGGTTCGATTGTTGATATGACTGCGGATGATATGTTCTCGATGGTAGAACATCAGGCGAAACAGGGGGTTGATTTCACAGTCGTCCATGTTGGTATCACAAAGGTAAGTGTGGAGCGTCTGTGCAAACAAAAACGGCTTATTCCTATGGTTTCTCGAGGAGGGTCGTTTCATATGGCCTGGATTCTCCATCATGATCAGGAAAATCCTTTTTACAAAGACTTTGAGTATCTGCTCGAGATCGCGAAACGCTATGATGTGACCCTTTCACTTGGTGATGGGATGCGATCTGGGGCGTTAGCAGATTCGAATGATCGAGCGAAGTTCCAGGAGTTGCTTCTTATTGGTGAACTGGTTGAAAAGGCACGGAAGGCAGGGGTTCAGACCATGGTGGAAGGTCCAGGTCATATGCCCTTGTCCGATATCCAGGCAAACATCCAGGTGATGAAGACAGTGACTAGCGAAGCACCATATTTTGTTCTTGGACCCTTGGTGACTGATATCGCCCCGGGGTATGATCATTTTGTCGGTGGTATTGGTGGGGCGTTTGCTGGATTCTGTGGTGCTGATTTTCTGTGTTATGTGACGCCAGCGGAGCATCTGTGTCTCCCTGATAAACATGATGTCCGTGATGGGGTGATTGCCACAAGGATTGCTGCGCATGCTGCTGATCTCGCCCGAGGACTTGACAGGGATGTTGATGCGTCATTTAGTGCCGCGCGGGAGAACCTTGACTGGGAGAAGATGTTCAAACTCTGTATCGATCCTACGAGAGCAAAGGAGTATCGGGCGAAACGGTCGCCTTCCGAGGATACCAAAGCATGTTCCATGTGCGGGAACCTCTGTGCACTTGAGATGGTTAAAAAATATTTGAAAAACAAGTGAATATGAATGGTGTAAGTTAACCTTCATCGAAAATGAAAATGTTTTTTGGTTCGCTCTAACAGAATTTTTTAGAAAAAAAAGGGGAGAATAGAGTTGTTTCAGGATTTATCTTTTCTTATATGTTCTACGAAACAAAGACGAATGGTCCGATTTTAAATCCGTTGAAATTCTTGATGAGACCCGGTTGGTTTTCAGGAATAGCTGTCACCATAATATGGAGTCTGCCGAATCCGAAGAAGTAACCATAACTTTGAATGGTCTCTGAAGACCCTGCTTCCAGGTTCGCTATAGATCCATGTGCGATAGTTTTCTCACGTAATTGTAATGGACCCCAGGAGATATTTATCTCCCATCCCACGAAAGTAGCATTATATTCGCCGACATTATTAATAGTTGCCTTAATCCCAATAGAAATCTTTGGTGCTGTGATATTGATTTCTGGTGGTTTGAGCAAGAAGAGTGTAATTGTCGTGCGGGAAACATTAATACGAGGTGGTGAAAAAGTAGTATCTTTTACTGTCAAGGTTACATTAAAGATTCCAATCTCGTTATAGAAATGAATAGGATCTGTATTAAGCGGAATGGATAAACTGGTATTACCGTCACCGAAATCCCAAAGGAATTGTGTGAAAATCGTTCCATTAGTAACATTCCCATGGAATCGAACACCATTTGGGAAATATTCGTATTGCATAGGCCACCACCAACTATACGGGCCTCCTGCGTCACAGGTGAAGTTTGTTCCAGGACCACGAGCGATTACGTAAATTTCATCGATACTGAACTCTTGTTGGTCTGCCGATGCTGTCGTGTTACTATAGTATTGGAATGCAATTCGCACATCGTCTTCCCCTATGTAATCAGATAGATCAATTGGTTTTTGGTCAAGATAATTTGACTCATACCAATCCCAATCTGTAAACGGATTTGGCGGCATACCCATGTCCATGTCGTCAAAACTCCAGATATTCGTCCAGTTTACACCTCCATCAATTGAGATGCTGATGTTGAGTTCGATATAGCGTTTGTATGCCGTTGTGTAATAACAGGTATACCAATGGAAACCAAGAGTAATCTCTGAGTAGACATCATTGAAATTCAGGCTTGGGGTAATAAGCCATTCGTCTTGCAGAGTAATGCTTGCGTCACGATGGATGGTGCCACAGTATGGATTTGTATAAGGGACCGTTGAGTCGATATACCACGTTTCACTAGGGTTTGTTTGTTGTAAGGACCAGTCCCCTGAATCGCCTTCAGGAGGCATGTTTCCATCAGTAAAATTTTCTTCCAAGAGGATGAAATCAACTGATGACAATGCTTGAGAGCCACTAGATTTTGATGATTTTATCTCAAGGTTGTTGCTCGGTTTTGTCATACCAATTGTTGTTATCGATAATACAGAAAAATTACAACAGATGAGAACACACACGATCACCAGCGTATACATATTTTTTAAAATATTTCTTTTTCTCACTCTTTCTTTCATAATGGGTACTCCTCCCGTTGATACTTCTTGTAAATTCAATATTACTTGGCGGTATTTAAATCATTTCATGGAAATTTAATTGTAACTTTTGTTACAATATTTTTTATAGAAAAATGTTATACTTAAGAAGAACGCATTGAACGATAATGCATAGAATCATTCATTTTTTTTTTAAAAAACAAACCATATTAAAAGGAACAAACTATTCGTAGGACTAATGAGTGATGAGAAAGAATCTGATAAAAAAATGATCCTGCCGATATTCATCATGGGCTGCTTTTTTATCGTCATCGATGGGTTTGCGTTATTGATAAAAAACCTTTTTCAACCAACGTTTGAGGATGCGAACAACCCGGTAAATATTCTCTATATCTTCGTCATCATCATCGTCATGACGGTCATTATTCTGATCATCGCACGCTATTGGAAGAAACAGGTGATTCAGGCCATTATTTTATTTGCTATCGGATACACTGCTTTTTTCATTTTTGTTCCATTATTCGGGTTCTTAGCAGAAATCCCTTCTATTGTTGTCTCTCTTATTATCGCGGTTACTCTCGTTGTGGCACTCTATAAATACCCTGAATGGTACGTTATCGATCTCTGCGGAGTGATCGTTGGGGCGGGAGCTATCGCTATCTTTGGTATTTCCTTAAGCATCTTGTTAGTCATCATCCTGCTTGTCGTTTTGGCGGTGTATGATGCGATATCGGTCTATCAAACCAAACACATGATCGATCTTGCTGACACGGTGATGGACCTCAAATTACCTGTATTGCTCGTGGTCCCAAAAATACGACGCTATTCATTGATTAAGGAGACAAAAACTTTAAAGCAGAAACTCAAAGAACATGAGGAGCGAGACGCCTTCTTCATGGGGCTTGGGGATATCGTCATGCCAGGCATCCTTGTTGTGGCCACCTACCATAACATCTCGAATGGGTTACCAGTCGCCCTCTCAGTCCTCGGTGGCACCCTGATTGGCTTCCTGGTGCTTATGACTTTTGTTTTAAAAGGAAAACCGCAGGCAGGTTTGCCATTGCTCTGTAGCGGTGCGATCCTTGGGTATCTCATCTCCAGTTACGTGTTTTTTGGGGCCTTTATCGGGCTTGGTTTTTAGTACTCCGTCTGGAAATGATTTTGCTCGCACCAGATCTTCCTATCCAAATGGTTTAATGGTCGGCTACACACGGGGCAGGTGACTTTTTCAAGAAAATGCTCAAGCCACATGTTTCGTACTTGCAGGACGTCTTCCTTTTCGATACGCTGCAATATTTTTTTTTCCTCAGCAGTCTTAACTAGTTTTGTCAGATGTGAAAAATTAATCGTGTCATCTTTTTTGATTTGCATATAATCCATTGGTCTACTGCTGGTTGTTTGTGTCTGTTTCTCTGCTCGATTCCTTAGCAGTATTGCTGCAAGGATCACACCGCTTGCCAATCCTCCAAGGTGTGCGAAATGAGCGGTGCTGTCTTCGACTGAGAACATCACGATTATAGTTTCAAAGACAGCAAAAAGGATGGTGGCGTAAATGACTTTAATGCGCATGATAAACATGATACCAATCGGGACCGGCATGACGATTTCATCCCGAGGGTACGCGTAGGCAAACGCCCCAAGGATGCCAAAAATCGCCCCCGAAGCACCAATAAGCGGAATTGCCGAATTGATGTTCAACAAGGAATGCGTCAGTGCACCGCAGATGCCAGTGATGAGATAAATGAGGAGAAATTTTTTTGGTCCTATCCGTTGTTCGAAGGCGATACCCATGAAAAAGAACACAAACATGTTCCCAAGGATATGTAAAAAATCACTATGGACAAACATGGAGGTAAATAAGGTGTACACGTTCGGGAACATTTCTAAAGAAAGATAGATTGGTCGAAACCCTAGTTCGTTGATGATCTGAGTTCGAAAGAACAGGCTGATCAGGAATACAAAGAAATTCGCGATAATGATTGAATAGGTAAGTGTGATCTTTTTCAGATAAGCAACGACCAGTGTTCCAATCATGATAGCAATCGCAACAAGGGAGATCAAGGATGGTTGAAGAAATACTACGTCCATTTT
Source organism: Thermoplasmatota archaeon (assembly GCA_035562195.1). GTDB lineage: Archaea > Thermoplasmatota > E2 > DHVEG-1 > DHVEG-1 > SM1-50. Next base: position 5,006 of record DATMWV010000231.1, on the reverse strand, counting down.
CGTTTTCTCCAATCTCGTACGATGAATACGAGAGTGATGCAAACTACTACGGCAATCAGCACGAGGTATTTATAGTCTGCCCACGAGAAAACAGATGCTCTCTTTTTGTAAGGTTCCAGGTTCCAATCCGAGAGGAACACAGTTGTATAATACGACGCTGCTTCTTGGTTCTTGATAAGGATTCCTGCTTCACGGTTTTTTCGGACTGACTGTTCGTTCCAATTGATGCTGGAGATTAAAACGGTGGTGTTATCGATGATCATCCCTTTATTATGAATCGTGGTGAACGGGGACCAATCGCTGGAGATGCATTTTACTTTAACACCATACGTTTCAAGATACTCTTTGGTCTCATTGATTATCGTGATTGTTCCCTCATATTGTTCATTGTAATCAAGGATCACCTGAACAAGAACACCCTCTGATGATTTATTCACAAGGTGTTGGACAAACGGACTGATCGTCTCATCCCAATCTCTGTAAATATAAAGTTGTTGGACATAAATGGTGGCTGTCGCAGCGTCAATCGCATCAAGGATAACCTGTTCACTGGTGTCCGGGGAAAAAACAGGTGTCATGGTGCAAGGTCCGGTAATTGTTTCTGCTTTGAATTGCGGCAGATACGAGCCAGTTGGTATCTCATAATCCAGTGTAAACCACGGTGGATACGTCATATTCATCGCTTCGATAGGATAGCTGTCAGAATGAAGCAGGTTCCAATCATCCTGGAATACTTGCGAGAAACTTGATGCAACCTCTTTGTTTCGAACGACAATTCCCCATTCTCTGTTCCCAAAGCTTGGATTTTTTGGGACCCCGGTTTTCACCCAATTACAGCTTTCAACGATTACAGTTTCATTATCAATAAGAAGATATTTCGCATGGTCGAATTGATATCTGGCGTTCACATGATTCCCATAATCACTGACGATAAATCGAATCAAACCACCTTGCGAGGCAAGGTTACCGAGGATGTATTTCTCTCGGTCGTCAATACCCCCAATGGGCGAGCCTTCCATGAAAAGACGGACCGTGACATTCCGTTTGAGCGCGTCAAGTAATTCTTCGTACAGAAAAGGGTTTGAGAATTCATACATGTTCATATCAATGGAATGAAGCGCATTGTGAAGCTCACGTGTTATCGTTTCATAACTGTTATCTGGTGAAACAAAGGTGGTTATCTCCCCATTGAAAGTCATTGTTTGAACGGGGAAGTCTGATTGTCCGATATGATAAATGCGATGATGAACCCAGTCGGATGCCGAGTTGGTATCAATTGGTGTTCCATTGATGCTGTTCCGCTTCAGAGTGACTCCCTGTCCTGATGCGGGAATCGAAGGTCCCTCCCAACCTGAGATGTACTCATCGGTGTCCCCATAGATGACAAGATCGATTAGTCTATGTGATGCAGTATAGAATCCAACAAGTCCACCGGTGTTGCTGAAACTGACGGTTCTATAGGTGAGGAACTGGGCGACTGTCGGATCCGAATCCACCGCGTATTCAAAATCCGGGAGTATGGCGGTTTCCCAGAAAAACGCGGTAGCATTTTTTGTGATGAACCATGACGTCTGTGACGGCAGGATTGTTTCTTCCGGGAAGAGTATTTTTGGTTGATCATCAGGTTGTTTCCACGGCTTGTCGGTCAGATACCAACCTGAGACGTCTATTGTCTTGTTTGTGGGATTTAAGAGTCTGACATATTCGGCATTAATATTCGGATGAGCATCATAGTACAATTCGATAATAAGAATGGAGGGTGAAATGTCTTCGGTGTTTTCTTCAGATTTAGATTCTTCGTCTGGAGATTCCGTTGGTTCTTCCTCTTGTATCGTATGGATATTTTCACTCCCTGGTGTTGGGCTGTTGCATTCAAAAAAATCAAGCAATGAATCATCAGTATCGATTTCTTGATATCGCGCTAGCGTGTTTCCTTCCGAAACAATGGTGGAGGGGCTACCAGGTACATCCTCGAAGTCCTCACCCCATTCGACCGCATCGATGAAACTGTTGTCAAGGTCGAAGAGTATGATTTTTTCTTGTTGGTTGTTCAATCCATACCCGCACAGCGTGCTGTCGTCGACAGATAGTTTTATTGCGTTGTCAGGTATTGTATATGTTTCATAGATGGTTGTTCCTTTATCGGTGATTATTGCATAATTCCCTGGCGGGATAATCGTGGTTCCATCGCCATTTTCAGTATCGGCAAGGATACTATCAGTTTCTTTTTCGTCAGCGATCATCCATCCTGCGACATCAAAAGGTTCTGAGGTTGGGTTATACAGTTCAATCCATTCGTTCGTATTTTCATTTTCCTGAGGATGGAACATTACTTCATTGATCAGAAGCGTTTCTATTGCTGTTGCCTTTGCTGGTTGATGTGTCAGTGGCAAAACAAAACCAGAGACGACACAAAAAACAATTAAAATGTCCACATATTGTTTTTTTCGAATCATACAATTTTCTCCCAGACTTTTTTTTTGTTAAAGGGCGGGGAGGGATTTGAACCCTCGTAGGCGGATCTGCAGTCCGCCACATAGCCACTTTGTTACCCGCCCAATCTCCTGTTCAGGTATGTCGTGAATTCTGTTCTTGGTTTTAACTGTTTTGGTCAGATAACTGCTCGTAATCTGTTCATCTCATCTATAGAGAGATCTTCTCTGAGGAATTCATTTGGTACTTTAATCCCATTTTTTACGTACGAGAATCGATGATTCTGGGGGAATCATATCAAAATCAAATTCTAAGGAGTATACGCCGCGATTGTGAACGGATAAAAAGGAAAATTCAACAGAGGAATTTTTTAGAAGTTTTTTAATTCCAGTCTTACGATATCGGTGTTAATAAAGGTTTGAGGTCACGATTGAAACTAGAAATTCTGTATGGAATGATACCGATGCCGTCATTGTTAGTATCAACAACATATCTCCAACGTAGTCCGATGTAATCATCCCAATAATTATGCGACCAGATATTCCGCGCAGTTGCATCATTATTTCTAGCGTTGATTTTATTGTCAACAAAGTTATTGTAAGAGATTGTATTGTGGATCGCGAAAGGCCAAAGCCAAATTCCAACATAGTCGCTTTGTGAGATATTATTGTCTCGAACGGTATTGTCTCGTGCCTGGCAGAGCCAGATTCCAATATCATTGCCGATGAGACTGTTGTTTTCAATGACATTATAGGAAGAATTGAAGATGATGATCCCGTACCATTCTGATTTGATAAGCAGGTTATCATGGATATGATTCCCGGAGGAGGCAACATAAATTGCTGCATCATCATGGCTGTTCGCTTGTCCTGTATCAATTGTGAACCCTGTGACTTCCACATTGTTCGCAATTATTTTGATAGCGACCCTTGTTCCACCCGTAAGGAAGACATCACCTTTATTTTCTCCGACAAGCCGGATGGCCTTGTCGACCACAACGTTCTCGTGATAATCCCCTCTATGAACGAACACAGTGTCACCATCATATGCGAGATTGACTGCGTCTTGGATGTTGGTAAGATTCCCCGAACCACTCCCGCCGACATGGAGAGTGATGCCATCATAGGGTTGTTCTGGGGGTTTCACGGGGGATGTTGGTCGACTCATCTGAAGAGAAATATTCAACTGGTGGTGAGGGCGTCGTAGTCGCTCAATATATAGTCTTGCACCCAACAGATGTGAGACAATTTCAATGCTAAATCCCGTAGCCTGTGGGGATCGAATCCGGGCTACTTCTAGAGATACGAAACGTGTCGTTGGATATTGTCTGAAGGGACCGATAGTACAATTACCCTGTAGGGAAATATTTTGATTGGAATCAGTGTAGTAACCTTCTACAATACCAGCTGTTTGAATGCCGCCTGCACCGCAGCATAGGCGCGAAGCCGGATAAATGCCAAGCACACCAAGATCCGGTTCAGTAGTGGTTGTGAAGGAAAGATGAAGGGTTTTATCTCCACCACGGGCGGTTATATCCATATCCAGGGGATAATACGTATCTGTCTCTGGAATATAGAGAAGCCTTGTATATTTGACACTGAGATCGGCTAAGTCCCAAAACGTCTGTCCATCTGGTGTCAGCGAGACTTCACCACCCATCGTATGGAAAAAACCTAAGTGCACGCTCCATCCATTCGTAAACGAACCCCAGATCCAATCATAACCGTAATGATTTGATGTACTAAGCTTCAATTGACTAGAAGTCCTCGACTGTTCAGTCCAGATCCATTTCATAAAAGGTATGGTTTTAGGTAGATTTTTCACAAATGCTCTGAACTCTGAAGGTGATTTGAGTGTTATTAAATAGGAAAAGTTTCCCCATAGATGTTCATAATATGCGTTTCCGTCTGACCGAGATGTTGTCCCGTTGAACGTGATGTTACCTACGACATCGAGTCGAGGGATGAACCCATACCGAGCCCATCCTAACCCCCATGGAAAATACCCGTTACTTATATTTTGAGCGACCCAGTGTGACGATGAGGTGGCATTCAAACTAATGTTCATGATGAAGCTTTTATCCTCGTTCTCAACATACACTGAATATGACGGATAAAGTCCTTTTATAGTACAATTGCCAAAACTAATGTCTAGTTTATTTTTTTTGAACGAGAATGGACCTGATTGATTGCCTTTGTTCACAAAGGACTGAGTGAAGTCAAAGACCTGTCCGGTATCTCTGTTAAAACAATAAAAGAGAAAGAGGACGACATTGATGTCACTTCTGTTTACTGCTTTTGTTGAATATTGGAATTCGGTAAGTATGTCTAGATGCGTTCCCGATTGTAATGTCACTGAGGAATGAAAGCACCACCATTCGCAGCCACATGGAAAGTGATCTCCCTCCTCCTCAGGGGTGAAATGTGATTGATTGTTGTTTTCAGTTGCAGACGTAGTGCAGGGTAAAAGGGCAGTCGACAATAATACAAAAAGGATTATAATCGCAATCCATCTCGAATTGTTTTTTAAAAAATTATTATCCGATTGTGAATGTTGTTCCTCCATTTGAATAT
>DATMWV010000230.1:0-5671 GCA_035562195.1 Thermoplasmatota archaeon | reverse complement strand
ATAATCTAAAATCAAATGAAGCTCGGTGAAAATTGAATGCTATCGTTTTTTTGCCTCCAAATTCATACATGTTCACCTTTAATTCCTGCACAAAAGTCCAATAAATTTACGTTAAATTGAAAATCGATAGCAGTAAAAATTATGAAAAACTGAAATTTTACTGCGGAAAGTGGGCTTAATATTGATCAGTGCAATTATTGCGAGTGGCTGCACGACAACAACCACAACAACGCCGAATCCTGCGCCTACACCCACGCTCACTCCCGTACATCAAAATCAACAGGCATACACAGTTAACATACAGAATAATGCATTTAATCCATCGTCTTTACAAATACCAGCCGGAAGCACGGTTAAATGGGTCAATCTGGACCCTGTTCAACATGAACCGAAGGGAAATGTTTTCGATTCTGGACCATTAAATCAAAATGGCGTATTTGAACACACATTCAATCAAGCAGGAACTTACAATTATGCCTGTGCAATACATCCTTCCATGCAAGGAACTATAACGGTTGTATGAAACATAAAATCAATGATGTAGCCAGCACAATGAATGTTGGCAACATCATTGTATGAATCAAATACGAGGGATTCTCACCGCAAAAATAACTTCTTCAGAACTTCTGTTTTCTCTGTTCTATATCATCTTATAGCCAAGAAACACTATTATTACCATCAGGGTCTATGTAAGCCGGATATTTAGGACACATCGAGAACTAACACACGTGTCTTTTTATATCGGAATAAACTAGTTTTACAAGCAAGCCAGTCGATTGTCAGTCCGTTAGTACACGGTTGATATTTTCACGTTTAAGTTTCCAGCAACGAATTATTTCGTTTTCACCCTTTAAAATAGGTCTGCTATAAACTGAATTAATAGCAAAAGGCTTAGAAACGGCATTAAGAGTATTCTAAAAAACAACTTCATAAAATAATAAAGGACGACACCAATTCAGAAAAACGATATTTTATGGAGCTATACAAATGTTCCAGACTGAACCTATAATCTACCTTCAATCCCTTGGAACCCCATGGTTTACGTTTCTCGTGATTATGATAACTACAATGGGATCTTCCGCGTTCTTAGTTGCCATAATAGTTATAGCCATTTTTGGTGTTGATTTCAAAAAGGGTTTTCTTCTGTTCCAGCTAATGCTGTGGACAGGCCTGATTACCGAGATTCTAAAAATACTGGTCGCATTCCCGAGGCCGGACTTTGTAGATAATAGAGTATTCAACTTGGAATTCGGAATAAAAAATACATCGCCTTTTAGTGGGAATGAACCGAAAGGTATTTTCGCACTTCCCGACAAACAGGTAATTAAAGCATTTCGTCTTCAAGAAGCTTTTACCCTTTCTCCTTTTGGTTTTCCTTCAGGACATGTAGCGCTTACGACTGCGTTATGGGGAGGAACAGCCACTGTTTTCAACAACAGAATAATCAGAATATTGACTCCTTTCGTGATAGTAGTCATGGCTCTTTCAAGGGTATATCTGGGAAGACATTTCATAGAAGATGTACTTGGAGGGGCTATTGTAGGGTTAATTTTCCTGGTCCTTTTTGCATATTTTCTCAAAAGCTCTCTGAAAGATGATTTTTTCAAAAAGGAGAGTTTTGAACTAGCTTTCAGACGCCAAAATTTACTTTTTTACTGCTTTATGTTCGTTATTCCTATTATTTTCATAGCCTTATCCCTGATAAGTGCTGATGTAGCAGGAGTGTTCCTTGGCACGAATGTTGCATACTTCCTGATTATACGAAAAGGGATCCCGGATGACACCGGAAGTGTAGCACAGAGAGCTACAAGGGTATTTATCGCACTCTTGCTACTCGGAGTATCCAGCCTTATTCTTGGTTTTTGGTTTAAAACAGCAGGAGCGACCAATTACCTCCAATTCACGTTAATAGGATTTCTGAAAACCTTCATTCCTGCGTCTACAATCTGGGCTTCCGTAGCTATCTGCACAAAGCTTGACCTGTATAGGAGAGATAAAGGAAGTTTATGAACAAAAACGAATATGGTGAGACTCAAGATTTAATGTTAAATCCCATCATATGACATATTAACGTTGTTTCAGAATCGAAATCCTACTTTCTGGCTATTCACTCATTTGTTAGCCGAACGAATCCCCTTTGGTGACCGATTCACTCTGGGTCGATGAATTTATCGTAGATTAACTGTTCGGTAAGAGGCCCTAAGATTGGGACGGGAATATGATATTCATTTTCTTCCTGTTCGTTGTAACGTTGAACTCGTGCTCCTGAGGGAAGATCAAGCCAGTGGACAGCGCTTGCTACTCCGTCTGCTAGCTCTGCTGAGCCTTCCGGAGTCTGCAGGTTAAGGTGCTCTTTCCAAAGTTCGATTCGCAGCCAGTGAGCCAAATGGTAAGTCAGCACGATATCATTTGAAGTGTCGTAAATTCCAGCGGCGACCTCGCTGTCATGTGACCAACTACGGCGATTAGTGTTTAGAGAGCTGATTACCGCGAATTCGTCGTCTATGATCCAGATTTTTGAATGGACATAGGTGTGAGGGACTTTTCCTTCTTTAACGGTTTCTTCATTAGAGTCCTGAGGACACAAAACAAAGATATGAACTCGATCTCCACCTACTTCTTTGAGATTTTCAATGAAGTTGCGGCGATGATCTTGGACCAATGGTAAGTTGATCATTTTATAATACGTGAGGACAACCGTAAGGTGTTGGATTCCTCTCCTAAGAGCCTCACATAAAGCCTTTTCGACTTGTGGATTTCCCACAAAATATTGATCCTCAGTGTAAATGAACCGTTTTGCATTGTTGATGGCATTGAGAATGATTTCCCTTGCCGTTCGCTCTCCTCCGGGTGCAAATTCGTAATTATTATCCCCGAAAGTACGGCCGACCTGCACTATCTGAGGCCCAGCCGAAGGTGGCATCTCTTTGAGCGTTATTAGTGGACCTTTGCTTCCCAGTGCAACGGGTTGGTTATGCTTTTGACCCTCCACATGATCATTCCAACGTTGAATAAAAAGATGTACCAGATCCGCTGCTGCAGGGCCGCGAATCCTGCAATGTACATCGTGTAACGGAGAGCCGGTTCCCAGTTCTTGAATGCGATCCGGATTGAAATCGTTGCCCCCACAGAAGCATATCAATCCCTCATCTCCCAAAACGCAGAGTACCTTTTGGTGTTGAGCACCAAAACGCATGGGAAGAAATGAAACGTGTACCCATGAAAAAGGTGGAAAATCTTCGTTACCACGGCTATCGAGGATCGCAGCGCCGTTCTCCAGTGAGTTGATGTAATCGACCTCAGCACTATTCTGGGTAGTGAATTGTTGATTCCAGAGCATGGCGCGAACCATCACACCTTTTTGTGAAGCTTGATCGAGTAGTAACCTAAGGTTTACCCCTGGCTCATCACTATCAAGTTCGAACTCTTTATCCATCCACCAATTCAACATATAAATGAAGTGATTTGCCTTTTCACCAGTCTCCGATATTCCCGTGGCTGTACGAATGGCTGCGACCATCTCCTTAAAAGTCTCTTTGCCGTCAATCAAATATTTAACTTCGTTCCCCTCATGAATAGTGGGCATTTCTTTCTTTTCGTTTCCAGAATCAAATTCCGTCTTAAACCAAGATTTTCTCTCATCCCGGAAAGGGTCACCTGGAACACGTATCGTATTGAGGACATCAGTCCCAACCTGGGCTGTTCGAATAAGTAACGACTCAGGTGGATCTCGTCGATTAGGAGGGGAAGGAGTACTAGCTACCATATACTTCCTCTAACCTTTTTTTTGTCTCTTGGTCTATGTTGCCAGTTACCTTAAGAGGTGGATGAGCTGTTTGGAACCTTTGTATCGCTCGTCTTGTTTGCTCGTCATATTGTTCATGAATCTCTTTGCTGGCAAAAAAACCCAAATTGTTCAGGCGTGCTTGTGCACCAGCTATCTGATCACCTGGAGGCATGCTATCTACTATCTGGAGATCGATGCTCCAATTTTCGACTTTAATTTCGCCGGTGTCATTTTCCCTTCTTTGAAACAGCTTCTGGTCGAGTATTAATTTGCCCGTTTTCGCTCCCACCGGAATGTCATGTTGAAGTATGCCTTCGTTATTGGTTGTGCCTTCAAATTTCAGATTATCCACTTCCAGTCGGTACTTGGACATCTTAATAGGCTGACCGAGGTCGTTAATGAGACGAATTTTTAAGGTCGTAATCAAAAGGGTGCTCCTTTAATATCCGTTAACATTATTTATTAGATGGAGTCGTAAAAGTATCTAATGTAGGAGTTACGCGGTTGAACTGAGAAATCAATATCTTTAGGCACTCAACTGTTTAAAACACACGTTTAATCACAATGTCTATTGCGTTTGATTTTGTACCTCAAGTGCGTAAGTCCTATAATGGTTAACCATCATAAAAATTTAAGCGCAAAATTTTGTACTTCATTAATATCCTCCTATTTTCGGGTAATTTTCGTATCCTCTTCAAATTCAAGGGAGAATTTTCGAACCAAAAAAATTTACAATAATTTTATTGAACAGTTGTAAAGTTAGATGAGTCTCATGAGAATGTTTTCCAAATCTTAGAACCTATATAATTCATCTTCTTGATCATTACGAGGATGAAATTGTAATCAAGAGACTTATGGAAGATGCAAGATTAATAGAAAGTCATGATTCCATCGAAAATGTTTACAAGACAGAACATACAGCTAATCTTATTTATAATCATATCGAAGAACTTTACAAACTAGAAGAAGAACTAGAACTGAAAGGAAATAGTAAAGCGTCGCAGTTTATTTTGGATGCAAGAGTTGCTGCCCTACAGATTTTGGGATTGGTTGAAAATCCTGTTGTTCAGGAAAATAATGAGGGTGGTTCTCTGTGTTTTCCCAAACATAGAATATATACTCGTTTTTAGACTTGATCATGACTCATTCCACTCTAAAATAGGAGCCTGCTTACTTGCAGGTGTCCAGAAGACTTCTCTTTTTACCTCCTCTCTGTTCAGAGGGATGTATGGCCTCAACTCTAGCTTCTTCTGCTCCTTCGGCTCTAGCTTCTTCTGCTTTTTCAACTTTAGATTCTTCTGCTTTTTCAGCTTTAGATTCTTCAGCTTTTACTTCTTCTTTCGCTATCAGCACGAGGCTCTCACTTTTTATCCTGGTCATCCTTTCTGATTCTGTCTCTTCCAGTCTCTCTTTTTCTGATAGCCCCAAAACTCCTGTCTGCCAATATGGTTTGTACCCATAGTGAGTATAAATACTGGCGATCGCCTCGCGATTTGAAGGAATGTAATCCTTATCAAAGCCTTCTGCCTTTTCCAGTACGTCCTTGCTGACGTCAAGGGTGAAAGCGCGTTCATTCGGCCTATGTGAAAGAGCTTCCAAAGGGATAGCAAAATGTTTATCACCAATACCAAGGAACCCGCCAAAAGAGAGTATCGCATATACGACTCTACGATTTTCGAGATCAATCATTAAATCTTCAATCTTCCCCAGATGTTCTCCATCTTTATTGATGACCTTTTCTCCTTTTATCGTGCTTGCTGTCAAAAATTGTGTGTTGTCTACCTGTTCCATAGTCGCAACTCTCTATATTTAATTCTATAAATATAATAGGTGTAAATTTCAAAGCCTGAACTCTTAAGGACACAACTTCAAAACCCCTTTCCC
>DATMWV010000229.1:0-2794 GCA_035562195.1 Thermoplasmatota archaeon | reverse complement strand
AATCTACATTAACATCTAGTTTTTTTATAAGTTCAGTATAATTGCGGCATGGTCCTTTTCAAAAGGTGCCAGTTCCACTGTTTTTTTAATCCTGAATTTCTGTTTTTGCAAAGCACTGCAGACAAGCTCGTATGCTTGTTTTGGTTTCAGTGCGACATCGATGCTTCGTGCTTTTACCATGATGAGACCGGTTCCATTTGGCTTGAGATAGGCTTGGATGTTACGGGTGAAGATATCAGCTTGGTTCCGCTGGGAGATATCCTGGTAGATCAGGTCGACAGCAGGAACCATATGTTGGTACCGTTCTGGGTGGTTCGCATCAGACAGGATCGGGATGATGTTTTGTCTTTTTTCAGATACTTTCAACAGGTTGATGATCGCCACTGGTGAGGACTCTACCGCATAGATAGTGCCTCTCGTGATGATGTCAGAGAGATGACTGACTGTCGTCCCTGTGGCAGCACCAAGGTACAGGATACTTGCATCAGGAGCAATGGTTAGGATGAGTCCTTTGAGGAGTGCAGCTGCAAGTTTACTTCGGTATGGGTTCCAGGACCGGTATTCCTTGTCATCTTCGGTGAAGAGTTGTTCGTTGTAGACTTTGATTCCTTTGCAGCCTTCGGGGTTTACCGTAAAGAGTCTGTCGTTTTTCTTGTAGATGCCTGGGTGTTCTGTCGGTTGCATGTTTTTCCCCTATGATGTCTGGTCGATAAATAGTTTTGTGGAATGTTTAATTTACCTATCCTCCATGGGTTATCTACGCGCATCATTCGACAATTTCAGACGGTTCTAATCCGCCATCCAGGAAAACCCAGTTAAGTTGGTTGACAGATTGACTTTCAATGCTGAACCAATGAAAAAAGAATATCCTGAAGAAGACTTTATCTTGAGGCCACAGAAACCTAATACACCCGGATAAAGTGTCGCAAAAGGAAATACAATATATGGATATGTTCTTGCAGTACCCCATAATTCAGGACCATCATATTTCTTCATGCCAGTCAACCCTATTGAATAAACCCAACCCGAGGAAGGATATTTATCGTTTTCATAATTTCCCGTAGTGTAGCCGAATGTGAGAAGAGTCAATAATCCGATAGGGGAAAAAACAGAAAATAGACCTCCGGTCCATAGCATAATAAAAAATAATCCTGCACTAATGGTCATGATAGTTTCTTTTATTATCCAGAGAATGTTTAACAACCAGTCAATGAAATCCCCAAGTAGAGTTCCAGATAGATGTCTTGGATTCGATAGAAGAAGAAAAATAAATAAAAGAATATCGTCCGCTACAGTAGCTAAAGGACCATAGGATAATGTATTGGTCGTTTTTCCACTGACTAAACAGAAATAATTTGCATCTAAGACCGGTAAGCGCTGTTCGTTATGTCTCAATATCAATTTTAATGTTTGGTTTTCACTCATCCCACGTGGCAACAATCCATATTTATTCAACTCCACTACAGCATCCTTGAAGATACGGACTGCTTCTCCCCTAGTTGATGTCTGATTCAATCGTTCCCTGAACTCAACAAGGTACTGCTCCAGGTCCTGGTATTGTTCCTTAGTGAGTTTCACAGTGGTATTCCCATATCTCTGGATGCCACAAGCTTGGGTGGTGACTTCTACAAGGTCATCATCAGCGGATGCTTTGACAGCACTCAGATTGATGCTAGGTACGAATGCGACACTAAGGAATAAAAGGATTACACCTACGACAAGGATTTTCTTCATTTCCATCATCTCATCCCTGAGATATCATAGGGTCTCCAGGCAGGACGCCAATCATATTGTTCAATTGGCCAAGGATCACCTTCCGGATCTCCGAAACTTATAGTTTCACCTTGTATTTTATAAATTCCAAAGCGATCCCAATCATCCCAATAATTACGACTCCACGTATTCATAATACCTCTATCGTAAAAATACGCGTTGCACGTATTGTTAATGAAGTTATTCCTCATGATAAAGGTAAATGATGCAGTAATTCTATATATCCCATATTGACAATTTGCTATTTCATTACAACAAAAGAAATTCAAAGAACAATATTCTACTAAAATTCCATATTTTCCACCTGAAAAACAATTCTCATAGATTTGGTTACCTACTGTAATGTTCGGTGAAAAGGAATATGATACAATGGCTCCATAGTTTTTGATTTGTGTAAATTTATTTCCATGAATCTTATTAAAGGCACTATTACCTAGATCAATCCCCCAGGAGACTTCAGAGACGTAATTATTAAAAACTTCATTGTCCCGTCCATTGTATATCCCAATGGCAAAAGAAGTCTCTTTGCCATCGGTCATTCTATTGTCATGTATCGAATTTCTTGATGCATCACTTAAAAGAATGCATCCTTCATTATTAATGAATATATTTCTTGAAATATCGTTATCGTTCGAATAAATCGCGATTCCATAATAGGGTGCCCACATCTGACCCGTGCTATCTCGTATTGTAAATCCCTGAATGGTGACTCCATCTGCGTTTATTTGTATAATATGTTGTTTGACATTCGTATTACCTTTTATTCTCGTCGTATTCCAATTTTCACCAAGAAGACGGATCGATCTATTAATGAGAAGATACTCGTTATATGGTGAGGAATCATCATAGACAAAGATGGTATCCCCATTGGTAGAATCATTGATTGCATCCTGAATCTTTGTATAGTTCCCAGGTCCATCCCCGCCAACGTACAACCAATTGTCTCTTGATGTTGATTGAGAGGTCTCAGTATCTTGTGCAATCGCTGGGATGATACAGGTTCCTGTGAATAGGAGAATGA
>DATMWV010000228.1:0-7104 GCA_035562195.1 Thermoplasmatota archaeon | reverse complement strand
CTCATGAATTGTTGTATGAGAGTGCTTTTTAGATGATCTGTATTTTCTCGTACCGTAGCGTCGATTCATCGCAACACTGACAATATTCTTCTACAATAATGACTGAATCGATTTTACGTACGGGAATCTGTTTCAGTTCTTTTTTACATACTTTACAGTAATTCAAAAACAATGCCCCAGTATATATTAGGGACATGTAATATATAAATATTTCCATAAATATTATTTTTTCTCCTGGAAAACACTACTTATCTTATTTTCACCAATCTCTTTTTACGACCTTGACGATGTCTTTATACTCATAGGGAACATGACACGGCGCCCTGACAGAGATATCAAGATATCCTTCATACGTGGCATTTTCTAATGAAACTTGCATTCGTATGAACACGTTTCCATTCTTATCAGAAAAACCAGAGCCAGCACCACCAAGGCCTTTTATAATCACTGAAGCACCAGACAATGGAAATCCATCAGTATCGTTTACAAACACCGAAAAACTTACATTTTCAGGATCGCTTCCTTGAACGGTCGTTACTTGTGGAGTAATCGAAACCATCATATGCTCAGGGAAGAGACAAGGATTAAGTATCGTAGAAAGAATCGCGATTAGGGCAATCGTTCCAATAATCAACGAGACAGTCAGACGCATTGGAAGCCCAAGCACTGCGGATTCATTCGCAAGAAAATATCGTTTCTTTCTTTTCGTATTCATGATTCAACCTCCCAGACGAAACCCCAACGATAAATATATAATGAATTATTTAATTCTTTGTAATAAATCTGGGAGATTTTATGATACTTCGAAGAGTGTATTTACTATCAGATAATCAAGACGCTGTCGTAGGCCAACCTCTTGGTCTTCTTGTAATACTCATCGTAGCTAGTGTCATTATCGCCTCCTTATGTTTTTCTATCCCGCATCTTATACAAGAGTCGCAAATACAGAAAATAGAACGTGAAATCGACAGGATTCTGGTAGAGGCCACCAATATGTTTGAATATGCGGACAATGGGTCAATTGTTACAATTCCTGTTGAGTTCCCATCATCTATGCAATTTATCGTTTTTGGGTATCTCCCAAGAAACGGCACCAATGAACCAACAAATCTCACTTTGGAAGAAAAAACCAGCAACAACTATTTTTATGTCATGAACGACGGGACCTTACGAACATTCCATTCCAATGCTCGTTTCTCCAACTACAACATGACACAGATTGCGATTTTTCATTCAGGAAATTATGACATCACCCTGGAGTTGTGCCAGATGGGGGGAAAAACCTATGTTACGATGCAGTAAAGACACAAATGGTATCATGGGTTTAACACTAACCCAAATAGGTCTTATCCTGGCGTCTGGAATTCTGCTCGCTGTCGTTTTTTCATTTGTTTTTTCCAACGATTGGCAAAGAACCGCTGAACTACAAGTCCAGGCAAGTAGTTTTTCAAATATCCTTAGCGATATCGATAACAGCTTTTTTGAGCAAACGAGCCGATTCCAATTTTCTCACACAGACTATGTCTATCTTGTAAAGATTTCCACAGAATATATTGTCATAACCTCAGAAGGCTCATGGGGTGATCACCTCATCGTAACAAATAAATTACTTACACATCCCTGGCCTCGTAGTCATCAACAGAATTGGACAACCGGAGGTGACCTTCATGCATATCTGAATAAAACCTGTGGTCACCGAGGAACGGAAAATGACTCTATACCCATTGAAAAT
The DNA here is from genome assembly GCA_035562195.1 of Thermoplasmatota archaeon. Lineage (GTDB taxonomy): Archaea > Thermoplasmatota > E2 > DHVEG-1 > DHVEG-1 > SM1-50. Next base: position 5,372 of record DATMWV010000228.1, on the reverse strand, counting down.
TTCATCCCGCTCTGTCAAGAACAAAACAACACAATATCCCTTTTTGCATTACATCCCTTTGAGCTCCTGACCAGAGAACCGGTCTTTATTGAGAAAGTAACAATTTTTTATAATCAAACCAAACGACATGATTTTCTCCTCCTGTACCAACTATGATAAAACCTAGGCATCGCAGTATACAACGCCGCTTATAACATGCATAATGTCAGGATCATGGTTCTTCTCCTGAAGGCTGTCTGTTTACAGAAAAGAAAAATACCGTCATGGTTATATAGACAATGTCCTATTCTTTCCTCAAGAAGAGAAACATATTTCGGGGAGGCAGCATGCCATGTTTAATGCAAAGATAAAATCAGATATTATAAAAGGAATCATCGATGTAACATCACCACTCGTAAACGAAGCGAAATTCAATATCACTTCGAAAGGAATCTCGATACGCGCTGTCGATCCTGCGCATGTCGCAATGGTTGATTTAGAATTAAAAAGCACCGCATTTGAGGAATATAAAGCAGATGATATGGAGCTTGGTATTGACCTTGATAAACTCAATGGGATCATGAAACTTGCGAACACTGGCGATTCGATTTCCATGGAATATGATGAGGATTCGAACCGTTTGATCGTAAAAATCGGTAACCTCATACGACGAATGGGTCTGATTGATACCGCAGGAATGCCTGATTCGAAAGTCCCTCATTTAGATCTACCTGCAAAAGCTGTCGTCAAAGCATCAGAGCTAAGCAAAGGGGTGCGTGCTTCAGAGGCTGTTTCTGATCATTTAGCATTAAGTGTTGACAAAGACTCCTTTGAGTTGTTTGCTGAAGGGGATACTGACACGGTGAATCTCAAACTCCCAAAGAGCCTGCTACTGGAGTTGCATTCACCAGGGAAATTTAAAAGCCTTTTCTCAATCGACTATTTCAGTAATATGATTAAACCTGTGAAAAGCGATGATCCCATCTCCATCAACATTGGCAATGACAATCCCATTCGCGTCGACTTTGATTTCGCTGACAAACACGGACATGTGACCTATCTGCTAGCGCCTCGTATCGAATCAGAATAAAAATCGAGCTTTTTTCACATCGTTAAAGAGGGGCTTTGTATCGTGAGAGGTACCAGACGACATCGGTACATCGATTTTCATGTTGATTATTCAGATCTGAATACAGATGGCACACATTCGGAGCTGCTCCAAGCACTTCGAACACATGCGTTAGCGCTTTTTTCAAAAAATTTAAAAGATCTGAGACTGTGGGTGGTTCAATTCGATGGAACACAGGGTATTCTTAAATGTCATTATACTGAAAAGGATCATGTTATCCAACTCTTACTATCAATAAAGAAAATTGGAACAAAACCTGTTATGATCTCGACTCGTTCGACATCTGGGACGATCCGTGGACTTGCAGAAAAAAAACAAAAAAACATTCAGGAATAAAGAAAAAAAATGTTTTTTTAGAGATTTTCAGTGCGTTTCCATGTCAGGATAGGGTTTTTTACTGCCCCGATTTCATCAATGCGTTGCACCACGGTATTCTGAGGGGCGTCTTTAACAAGTGATGGGTCTTCCTGCGCTATTCTTAGTAACGTGTCGATGTACATATCTAATGTTTTTTTCGACTCTGATTCCGTAGGTTCGATCATTAAGGCTTCTTTAACGATAAGAGGGAAATATACGGTCGGTGGATGAAGCCCGTAATCTAAGAGTCGTTTTGCGACATCTAATGCGCGGATTCCCTTTGTTAAAAACAACTGTTCGCAACTGATGACAAACTCGTGTTTCCGAAGCTCGCGGTAAGGGAGTTGGTAGAGCGTGGAATCCACAAGTTTTTTCTTCATATAGTTCGCATTTAATACCGCGATTTCTGATGTTTCTGTAAGCCCGTTTCCCCCCATTAGAAGGATATAGATATAGGCTTTAAGGATCACGGAGGTGTTTCCATAGGTCGCTTTTATTTTTCCTATGGAATCTGGATAGGTGTAATCGAAGCAGAACGTATCTTGCTTCTTTACAACTCGTGGTACAGGCAGGAATCGTGCGAGTCTTTCTTTGACACCAACTGGCCCGGATCCTGGTCCACCCCCACCATGGGGAGTTGAAAATGTCTTATGAAGGTTCAGATGTACGATGTCAAATCCCATATCCCCTGGACGTGCTTTTCCCATAATCGCATTCATGTTCGCACCATCGTAATACAGAAGCGCCCCTGCCTCATGGACGAGTCGTGCGATTTCTGTGATATCGGATTCGAAGATACCAAGTGTATTTGGATTGGTCAACATGAAACATGCGGTTTTGTTTGAGAGAGCCTTTTGAAGCATCTCCAGGTCGACTGTTCCTTCTTTTGTAGAGGGGATCTCAATGACTTTGTAGCCAGCCATGGCAGCGCTTGCAGGATTCGTCCCATGCGAGGTGTCTGGAAGAATGACTTCATCTCTGTTAAAATCTTTTTTATGATCAAAAAACGCACGAGTGATAAGAAGACCCGTGAATTCACCTTGTGCTCCTGCTGCAGGCTGGAGGGTAAAATGATCCATTCCTGAAATTTCACATAACATTCTCTCCAGTTCATACAGTATCTGTAAAGTCCCTTGTGTGGTAGTCTCATCTTGATAGGGATGAAGCAAACAGAATTGTTCCCAGCGACTGATCTCATCACAAATCTTTGGGTTGTACTTCATTGTACAAGAGCCTAGTGGATAGATCCCTGATTCAATGCCGTAATTCATCTGGCTGAGACGCAAGAAATGTCGCATCACCAATGTTTCATCTAAATTTGGGATATCAACTGCTGTTTTTCTCTGAAGGCAATCCGGGAGTACCGATTTTAGGGTGTATGGTTCTTTTTTTGTTTCTTCTAGTTCATTGAGCAGTGGTTCTTCCCATACCGCACTATGGTACATCAGCATACCTCCTTAAGCAGAGAAACCAATCGTGTCATGCTTTCCTGACTATGTGCCTCTGTCACACCAAACAACATGCAATTCGTGAGCTTCGGATACCATTGTTCTAAACGCAGACCACCGTGCATTCCTTGGTGGAGAAGATGCAGATGTACTTTCTCAGTGTCAGGACAACGGATGACGAATTCGTTGAAATGGGCTCCAGAAAATACCTGTGAAAAACCAGGGATTGCGCTAATCTGCTTTCGTAGTTGTTGACCGCGTTTATAGTTTGTTTCACTTAGTTCTTGCAGCCCTTTTCCACCAAGCCATGAAAGATATGTCGCTGTCGCAAGCATACATAACCCTTCGTTAGTACAGATGTTGCTTGTTGCTTTTTCCCTGCGGATGTGTTGCTCTCTGGTTTGCATGGTCATACAGAATGCTCGTTTTCCTTGATGGTCTTTGGTCATTCCGATGATACGTCCAGGGATCTGTCGAACAAAATCATTTTTACAGGCGAATATCCCTAAGGTTGATCCACCGAAGTCAAGTGGATTTCCCAGACTTTTTCCTTCACCAATAACAATATCGGCTCCATATTCACCAGGGCTTTTACAGATCCCAAGAGATATAGGGTCAACACCTACGACGAACAGCGATTGATTTTTCTGAAGCAAGGAGCGAATGTCTTCAACTTCGTCTTCGAAAACACCAAAAAAATTAGGGTTCTCTAGATAAAACCCTGCTGTTTCAATATCGATTGTTTTTTTCAGATCCTCCAGATCAATCTTCCCTGTTTTCTTGTCATAGGCGACTTCTTTTATTTTGATGCCTGCCCCTAGGGTATAATTGGTTAGGATACTTTTTTTTTCCCAGGAGATATTTTCAGGGATGATAAATGTTTTTTTCTTAGTAATTCGCATACACATCAAGGCTGCTTCCCCAAGTGCAGTGGCACCATCATAAAGGGATGCGTTGGAGATATCCATGCCGGTCAGTGCTGCAATCATGCTTTGGTATTCAAAAATCGCTTGAAGAAACCCTTGTGATGTTTCTGGTTGATAGGGTGTATATGCCGTGTAGAATTCCGAACGTGAAATGATTGATTTGACCGCGGCAGGGATATAATGCGGTTTGTATCCTCCCCCTATGAATGATGGCATCTCGCAGAAGGATTTGTTTTGTCTTGCTAACGTTCGCATCTGGTCTTCTACATCTTGTTGATGGCGACCTGGTGGAAGTCTAAGGTTCTTTATTTTAATTTTGTTTGGGATATCCGAAAAAAGGTCGTCGATATTATGCAATTGTAGTTCATGTAACATGCTTTTTTTTAATGGAGAATTGGGAATAAACTGCATGGGTACCCCCTCAAGGGTAACCATCAGCTGTTAAAGAAGCTTATCCTCTGATATTACTTGCAGGGAAAAAGCGCAAAAGCATTTAAATTATCGATGGAAAGATCCCATACTTGAAGGCATAGTGCGTACCAGATATTGTCCTCAGAAATCCCAATGATTTTTCCAACGATTTGGGATTCATAGATTTTTCCATCGGAGGTTTCTGAGTTGCTTGTGGTATAATATGTTTTCATTCCATCCTCTGTTATTATCTGATACACGAATCTCTGTTGTAACGTGTTTTTCATGGTATGACAAAGGATGCGGTCCCCTTCTCTAATTGAGGACCCTTGATATGGTGGTTTTTCTAAAATGATGAATCCTGCTGTTGACTCCGTGCTATGTATCCTATCATTTTTAAGATAATAAAAGGAACTTGGGTTCTTGAAAGAATCGATGAACGTATCGATACCAACGAGTTGTGATATCGTAAGAAATGGGAGATTTGCGATGAAGAAGAACCCACAAAGTTTAATTATTGTGTTTCGTAGGTTTTTTTTCATATCATCACCTCATTCGTACCCTTCTGTTTCGTGCTAACATCTGTCATTATCTGTATATAAATACTATCTGGAAGAATGTCAAAAAGACAAAATACAGCTATTAAAAGAAACGAAAGGATAAAAAAACATTAAGAAGGGACACCCATTACAGAGACTTGATGCAAGAAATCTGGACAGAGAAATATCGACCAAAAACACTCTCTGAACTAGTCGGCCAAGATAACATTACTGAACGACTGAAAGCATGTGTGGCTACGAAAAACGTTCCCCATCTGATATTTGCTGGGCCTCCAGGCACCGGTAAAACAACAGCAGCTCTGGCGTTAGCACACGAAGTTTTCGGAGATCAACACTGGTCACAAAACTTCAACGAGCTGAATGCAAGTGATGAACGAGGAATTGGCATCATACGTGGAAAAATTAAGGATTTCGCTCGCACAGCACCCATAGGAGCAGCCTTTAAGATTATTTTCCTTGATGAAGCAGACTCACTTACACAGGAAGCACAAGCAGCGCTTCGACGTACGATAGAAAAATATACCCATATCTGTCGATTTATTCTTTCTGTAAACTATTCATC
>DATMWV010000227.1:0-4226 GCA_035562195.1 Thermoplasmatota archaeon | reverse complement strand
ATAACATATAATACTGTTTCATTTGTGACAGAAAAATATTTAAAGAAGACGAGTGTTTCATACATAAGGGAGAAAGGAAGATGAAATATTCATTCGTAGAAAACATGATTTTAATGGAGGTGCTTTCCACCACCGACACATCATACTATCATGGTTCAAGTCTTCATATCTTGGACGATGGGGCTTTGAGAGGAGGAATAAAAAATTGAAAAAGGAAGGGAAGCTGGCAGGATATTTTTTCTTCATATTTATCCCCTTAGTATACTTCCAGGATACTGCCACTCCCCACTCTCAAAGCAATTAGGAGAGAAAAAATGGAGGCGAAGGAAGGAAAAAAATGATACAATGTGTTGAATGTGGCAAGGAACTAGGTTTCTTCGAAGGATATCGCCATCCGACAATGGGAATCCATTACCTGATCTGTCGGGAATGCTTCGACAAAGTAGAAACCAGTGTGGAACGCTGGGGACGATTTGTGCTTTGGAACTCATTTAACCCTGAAGCACCCGATCCGACCTATATCGATAATTTTCCATTTCCCCAAGAAAATAAAGAAACACCCCACAAAAAACCGAAACATTCCAAACATTTTCATTTCATGATTTTTTTAATACCCTGAAATGCTTTCTTTTTTATTCAGATACCCACTGTCGTGTCATACTGGCTGTGAGAACAAGTTTTTTAAACAACAGCAGGGTTCAAAGACAGGATGCTACATGTCGTAATCCTTGATGGATACGTTGACGAACCAACCTGCCTTGGTGTCCCCCCGTACATAAGCCCGTACCCCCGATACATCGCTGGGGCGGTCTGGGATGCTGATTCCCATGCGAATGTCACCTATGTCACCATTGATCAGATTCGTAATGACACATCTATACTCAATACTATTGTAACATCTGATGTACTCATCGTCATCGCTGGGATGTCTGTCCCGGGGCGATACCTCTCCGGATTCCCTGTCAGCCCCTATGAACTTGTCTCTTTTCTCAATACCATATCAAAACCAGTCAAACTGCTCTGCGGTCCTGCAGCGCGGTACGGGTTTGGGATGTCTGGTGGGAAATCCGTGACAGAGACTGATGTCGTAAAAAACGTTTTTGACCTCATAGTAACTGGAGATGGGGAAATCGTTGTCTCCGAGTTAATAAAAAACAAACTGAACAGCGAACCTATTGATCCTTCTCTCTGCAGACCCAATCCACAGGCGATAAAGAATTTTGCTGTGAAAGGCGCACGAGTTGTCCTTCAGCATCCTTTTTTCCCAAAGTATCTGATCACGGAAATCGAGACGTACCGTGGATGCTCCCGCAGTATCACAGGCGGGTGCTCCTTTTGTAGCGAACCAAGCAAAGGAGCACCGAGTTTCAGGGAGGCTGAAGAAATCTGTGAGGAAATTGCCGCGTTATACAACGCAGGGATCCGTCATTTCCGCATCGGAAATCAACCCTGTATTTTCTCCTACAAGGCAAAAGATGCCAGAGAAGAAGAGTTCCCACGGCCGAATCCTGCGGCACTTGAACAGTTATTTCATGGGATCCGGGCTGCGGCACCAGACGTTGGAACCCTGCACATCGACAATGCCAACCCTGGTATCATCGCGCGTTATCCAGAGGAATGTAAACGAATTGCAAAGAGCATCATACGATATCATACCTCTGGTGATGTCGCAGCTCTTGGAGTTGAAAGTGTTGATCCTGTGGTGATCAAAAAGAACAACCTGAAAGCAACAGCGGAAGAGGTTTATGATGCAATAACGCTCCTTAATGATGTGGGTGCACAGCGAGGAGCAAACGGTCTTCCCGAGCTGCTCCCCGGGCTGAACTTTGTCTTTGGTCTTGAAGGGGAGACAAAAAACACATTCGACCTTGATTACGAGTTCCTAAAAAAAATCTATGACGATACTCTTCTCCTGCGACGGATTAACCTCAGACAGGTCATCCCAATCCCAGGAACAAGAATGGCGCAGATTGGCGAGAAAAACATCAGAAAACACAAAGCAGCGTTCCAACGTTTCAAACGAAAAGTCCGCCAGACCATCGAACGACCAATGCTCATGCGTATGGTACCACCAGGCACACTCCTCAAAGCAGTGTATGGGGAAACCTATGAAGGGAAGCTGACCTTTGCTCGACAGCTCGGAAGCTATCCGCTGCTAATCGGTATCCCCGGGGTCTATCCGCTCCATCAGTTTTATGATGTCAAAATCGTAGAGTACGGATATCGTTCATTGACTGCAGTCCCCTTTCCCCTTGATGTGAATACCGTACCTCGAGAGACCTTGGAAGCATTACCCGGTGTGGGGAAGAAACGGGCGATAAGGATATTAGCGAAACGACCTTTTCATACCAAAAAAGAATTCATCAACGCCTTTGATGACCCAAGCATCGCACACGCCATCGAAGAATATATTCAACTCAACTGACCAAAAAAAGGTATCATGATTAAAGAGGATACATATGAAAAAGAATAATCTCAAACCACTCGAAAAACAACTGGGGTATACATTTCATGATAAACAGCTTTTAACAACAGCTCTTACTCATAAAACATACGCATTTGAGGCACAAGCCCCAGTGGAATATAACGAACGATTAGAATTCCTCGGCGATAGCGTCCTTAATTTTATCATCGCCGAGAAACTCTACAGAAGCAATCAATATTTTTCTGAAGGAGAACTCACGCGAAGACGAGCACTCGGAGTCAACAACAACGTTCTTGCTGATATTGCATCTCGGCTTGACATCGGCCCGTATCTATTGTTAGGAAAAGGAGAGATGAAACAAGACGGGGCAAAGAACCGTACGAACCTTGCCAACGCTTTAGAAGCATTAATCGGTGCCATCTACTTGGATTCAGATCTCGATACGATCAGGAGTTTCATCTTCAAGAAAATCTATATAAAAGAATTCCAATTTTAATAGAATTCACCCCTGGCATTTTTCATTATTTTTATTGTATAATAAAATTTATATATTATGTTTTATTCCCGGTCTTAACATCAAGTAGTGACATGGGGAAGAAAAACCTTATTTTCCCAATTAATCCTTATATCACCTCCCCTTTCTTCCCCATCTATACTACACTAAGTCTTAGGAATATGAAAGAAAAAAGATGGGGAAAAATAATGTTTCTTTATCCCGCGAATGTTCGAACGACAAAACCACCGACAAACACCAGTGAGAGTGTCGCTAGATAAAACAATGTCTGATCCCAATTCTCGGTTACGACGAGTTTCATCTTCCCCTTTCTCCTACATCACCTTACAAAGAAACATTTTGTAAGAGCATTTATAGTTTTCTATTAATTATCGACGACTGCCGATGATTTGAAAAAAAAAGTAACAGAGAACCAGGATTCTTTTTGTTTCATAAGATCTTTGAGTCAGGGAAAAGTGAAAGAAAAGAATATAGAAAAATAACCCACACAGAACAAAAGAACTACAAAAAAACTTATCCTCGTTATATTATATGTTGGCGAACTTAGATTTTCTTCATATAATTCCAGTTCTTATAGGTATTATTCCGAATCGTCGATGGAGGAAGGTTTTTTTCTTTTTCCTCTGAGGATAACACATCGATGATGATCCCTTCGATATCCCGTATGAGGATCTCACTTTCATCCTCGTTATAATCGGTTGTATAGATGGTCCCATTCCGATAGATGACCCCATCTTCTGCGTTGAACACCGGTTTATGTTCTAACTGTAACTCAGTATCAGTATCCTTGATGTCCTCAAGTTGTTTGAATTGATAAGCATCCTGTGCCATCCCAATCATGGTTCGCAGTACTTGTATCTTTTTAGTGTCCTTCTCCGCATGGATCGCATCCTGCAGACCAGAAATAATTGCAGGGATCTCCTGCGGCTTGGTTTCACAAAGTATCTTTCCCCAGAACCAGTTATACAGCTTACTGCCTCTTGCGTTAATATGCTCAGCAGGTTTATCTGGGTACAGGATAATCCTTCCATTCAAAGTCCGATGTGTTTTTCTCCACTGGGTTCGTAGGGAATCAAGTTCTTTTTTCCGGTCGCTCTGTTTTGTCATTTCACGTTATTATTATGCGTTTTAGGATATAAACATTATGGAGCGATATAATTTATGTTATACGGAATGACATGTGATAAAATCTCATATGCCCAATCATTGTCAATGCGATAAACTCGACAATCAAATTAAAAATAATTTTTGAATCCTTTTTTTAAATTTGATTAAATTCTTTCTACA